>CAZTTI010000303.1:0-4430 GCA_964615925.1 uncultured Solibacteraceae bacterium | reverse complement strand
GTAGCGTGTCGGGTGCCCGCTCCCTCAGGGCCACGCGATCGATCTTGTTCGCCCGGGTCCGCGGGAGCTGATCGACGAAACTCACCTCCACGGGACGCTTGTACTTGACCATCGATTCCCGGCAGTAGTCGAAGAACTCGTCTTCGCTCAACTTCTGACCGGCTTCGAGGACGATGAACGCGACGACGACCTCACCCAGCTTCGGATCGGGCTTTCCCACCGTCGCGGCTTCACGAATCGCGGGATGGCTGAACAGGATCTCGTCGACCTCGCGGGGATACACGTTGTAGCCGCCGACGAGAACCATGTCCTTCTTCCGGTCGACGAGGAACACGAACCCGTCGTCGTCGATGTAGCCGATGTCGCCGGTGTACATCCAGCCGTCCCGGAGGGCTCCCGCGGTCTCGTCGCCGTGGCCGATGTACCCCTCCATCAACTGGGGCCCGCGGACACGGACCTCCCCCGGCTGCCCGACTTCGAGGACCGTCTCGCCGGTCTCGAGGTCGACGATCTCCACATGGGTCTCGGGAACGAGGTGGCCCACGGAAAGGACCCGGCGATCGCCGGCGGGCGTCAGACAAAACGGCGCGCCCTCCGACATCCCCCATCCCTCCAGCAGCGGAAGACCGGTGCGCGCCATCCATTCGCGGTGCACTTCTTCCGGGCATGGGGCACCGCCGGTAGGACAATATTTGAGCGACCCGAGATCATAGGCATCGAAGCCCTCCACCGCCAGCAAACGCATGTAGATCGGGGCCGGGCCTCCGGCAAACACCGTGACCTTCTCCCGTTCCAGCGCCCGAAGGACGGACTCGGGCTCGAACCGCGGCATCATCACGAGCCGGCTCCGGCAGTAGATCGGCACCCAGGTCCCAAACGTCAGGCCCCAGATGTGAAACATCGGCGCGGGGTTCAGGAAGACCTCCTCGCCACTGTCCATCGGCCAGACGTCGACGTGCTGAAGAAGCAGGGCCATCATCGAACGATGCGTGTGGTGGACACCTTTCGGGACACCCGTGGATCCTCCCGTGAAGATGACGAGCGACGCATCATCGGCGGACGGAAACCACTCGCGCCCCACATCCCACCGGGAATCCCCGGTCCAATGAGAGAGTTCGAGCTCTCCGGGCTCGAACACCAGAACCGTCTCGATTCCAAGCTTCGACCCGACCGCGGACGCCTTCTCCTTCGACGCCCGGTCGCTCAGGATCAACACCGGCTCGATTTTCCCGAGCGCCCTTTCGAGTTCAGGAACCGTGAAGAACGGGTTGGCCGGCGCGACCTGACCACCCGCGGCCATGACGGCCATCAATGCGACGTCCATCTCGATCGAGTTGGCCATGACGAGGACGGCGCGTTTCCCCCGGACTTCGTGGTCCTCCAACGTCGCGGCCAACCCCGTCACGGCCCGGCCGAACTCGCGGTACGTGAGAGTCCGGTCCTCGTAAACCACGGCCGTCCGTTCCGGGCAAGCCTCGACGGCCGACCTCCACATGTGGACGAGGCTTTCGTGCCGCGGCAACGAGGGGTCGAAACGGGGACGGCCCGATACGCTGGCTTTTCGGTTCATCAAATGGCTCATCGTGGTCATCGGCTCGTCGGGCCGATATTCCACTGGAACTGTTGGAGAATTCAGAGGTTCGCTTATATCATGTCGCGGCGGTCCGCCGCTTGATTGCCGCCACGAACAGAGAAAGGAATACCCGACGACACCATGTCCGACCAGCACCTCGATCCCAAGTCCGACATCGAAATCGCCCAGACAGCCCGGATGCTGCACATCAACGACGTGGCCGGCAAGCTTGGCATCGCGCCCGAAGGCCTCGAACCGTACGGCCACCACAAGGCCAAGATCACCTTCGGCGCGATCGACGGGCTTCGGGAGAAGAAAGGCGGGAAGCTGATCCTCGTCACGGCCATCACACCGACACCGGCCGGAGAGGGAAAGACGACGACGACGGTCGGTCTCGGCGACGCGCTCAATCACATCGGGAAGAAGGCCGTCGTCTGCCTCCGGGAACCGAGCGTCGGACCCGTCTTCGGAATCAAGGGCGGCGCCGCGGGCGGAGGTTACGCCCAGGTCGTCCCGATGGAGGACATCAATCTCCACTTCACCGGCGACCTGCACGCGATCGGCGCGGCCAACAACCTGCTCGCCGCAATGATCGACAACCACATCCACTGGGGGAACGTGCTCGATCTGGACCCGCGGCGGATCTCCTGGCGGCGCTCGGTGGACATGAACGACCGGGCCTTGCGCGACGTCGTATGCTCGCTCGGGGGAATCGGCAACGGATTTCCCCGGGAAGACGGTTTCGACATCGTCGTGGCGTCGGAGGTCATGGCCATCTTCTGCCTGTCCGACGATCTCAACGACCTGAAGCGGCGCCTGGGGAACATCATCGTCGGGCAGAAGCGCGACAAGTCCTTCGTCCGCGCCTCGGATCTCGAGGCCCAGGGCGCGATGGCGGTCCTGCTCAAACAGGCGCTCGCCCCGAACCTGGTCCAGACGCTCGAGAACAACCCGGCCTTCATCCATGGCGGCCCCTTCGCCAACATCGCCCACGGGTGCAACTCCGTTATCGCGACGCGCACCGCGCTGAAGCTCGCCGACTACGTCGTCACCGAAGCCGGGTTCGGCGCCGACCTCGGAATGGAGAAGTTCCTCGACATCAAGTGCCGGAAGGCCGGCCTCGCGCCGGACTGCGCGGTCCTGGTAGCGACGATCCGAGCGCTCAAGATGCACGGGGGCGTGGCGAAAGACGACCTTCGGAAGGAGAACGTCCGCGCCGTGGAAAAAGGCTTTGCCAACCTGGCGCGGCACGTCGAGAACGTCCACAAGTTCCGCATTCCCGTCGTCGTCGCGCTGAACAAGTTCTCGGCCGATTCGGCGGGGGAAGTCTCCACGCTCAAGGACCTGTGCTCGTCGATTGGCGTGGAGTGCGTGGAGTCGGATCACTGGGCCAACGGGGGCGCGGGGGCCGCCGACCTGGCCCATACCGTCGTCCATATGCTCGAACACTCCAAGTCCAAGATGGAACTGCTCTACGCCGACGACATCCCGCTCTGGGAAAAGGTCAAGGCCGTGGCGACGAAGATCTACCGCGCCGACGACATCACGGGCAGCCAGAAGCTGCGCGACCGGTTCCGCGAGTTCGAGAAACAGGGGTTCGGCCACTTCCCCGTGTGCATTGCCAAGACGCAATACAGTTTCTCCACCGATCCCGACCGGAAGGGCGCGCCCGACGATCACGTCGTCCCGGTCCGGGAGGTCCGGCTCTCCGCCGGGGCGGAGTTCATCGTGGCCGTCTGCGGCGACATTATGACGATGCCCGGTCTGCCCAGGGTGCCCTCGGCGACGAAGATCGACGTGACCGAGGCCGGGCTGACCACGGGTTTGTTCTAATTTCTACTTGACCACTGTTCCCTGTCGAAAGGACCGCTCCATGAAGACCCTCGAAGATCGCATCCAGCTCGCCGGCAACCCGGTGACGCTGCTCCGCAACTCCCAGTCCGGCCCCTACGTCTACCCCGTCGTCCCGCCGGAATACACGAACTGGCGCGACGAACAGCGGGCATGGCAGGAGACGGCGGTTCTGTTCAACCAGTCGTATCACATGACGGACATGTACCTGGAAGGACCCGGCGCGCTCCAGCTGCTCACCGACCTCGGCATCAACAGCTTCAAGAACTTCGGACCGGACAAGGCCAAGCAGTTCGTCGGGTGCAACTATGACGGGAAGGTCATCGGGGACGTCATCCTGTTCCATCTCGAGGAGAACCGGTTCAACCTCGTCGGACGTCCTTCGGTCCACAACTGGGTACGGTTCCACCTGGAAACCGGGGGCTACGACGCGACGACCGAGATGGACCACCGCGCGGCCGCCCAGAAGGGCCCGGTCCGGCGCAAGGCCTACCGCTTCCAGGTTCAGGGCCCGAACGCCCTGAACGTGATGGAGAAGGTCTCCGAAACCGGTGTCCCGGAGACGCGCTTCTTCAACATGACCGTGTTCACGATCAAGGGCCGGAAGGTCCGGGCGCTTCGCCACGGAATGGTGGGGCAGCCGGGCTTCGAACTGTTTGGCCCGTGGGATGAAGGCGAAGACGTGAGAACGGCCATCGCCGAGGCCGGCGCCGAGTTCGGACTGCGTCTGGCGGGCGCGCGCACCTATTCGTCCAACACGCTCGAATCGGGGTGGATCCCCTCCCCCATGCCCGCCATCTACTCCGGCGGCAGGATGAAGGCGTTCCGCGAATGGCTCCCGGCCGACGGCTACGAGGCGAACGCGTCACTCGGCGGAAGTTTCTATTCCGATGAAATCGAGGACTACTACCTCTCGCCGGAAGACCTGGGGTACGGCCCCATCGTCAAGTTCGACCACGACTTCATCGGACGTGACGCGCTTGAGAAAGAAGCCGGAAAGGTCCTG
>CAZTTI010000302.1:0-3399 GCA_964615925.1 uncultured Solibacteraceae bacterium | reverse complement strand
GTTCGTCGCGGGGTGCACGACGCACGAGCCGGCCGACCCCACGATCTTCCCGCTCGCGGACGCGGCCTTCACCGGAGCCGACATCGCCTGGCTCGACGAGGTGGCCGAGACCATTCTTCCGGAGACGGCCACCCCGGGCGCGAAAGCCGCCGGCGTCGGTCCCTTCATCGCCCTTATGGTCACCGATACCTACCGCGCGGAGGAACGTCAGATTTTCCGTGAGGGCATGATGCGTCTGGACGAGGAATCGGAAGCGGCGTTCGGGACGACGTTCCTCGACGCCACTCGAGCGGACCGCCTCGTGCTCCTGGAACGGCTCGACCGCGAACAGTACGACGCGATGAACGCCCGCGCTTCCGGCGATCCGGTCCACTATTTCCGGATGATGAAAGAGCTCACACTGCTCGGGTATTTCACTTCCGAGATCGGGTACACCCAAGCCATGCGTTATGTGGAGTCCCCCGGCCGCTTCGATCCCTCCGTGGAGTACCGGCCGGGAGATCGCGCATGGGCACCGCACGCGTGAACCGAAGCGCGTCCTCGCTTCAGCCGGACCTGTTCGACCCGGCGGCGGGAGCCGGGACGGGATTGATCGCGCGCGCCGCGAGCTTCTCGACGAGACACTCCCGAGCCGACTGGACGCGGCCCGCGTCTTTCGACTCGATGGTCAGCCGGACCAGATGAGTCGGGTCGTCGAACGACGGGTAGGATCCAAGAGCGACATCCGGGAAGAGCGCCACCACTTCCCTCAACGTGTCGGCCACGACGCCTTCATCCACGCCGAGAAAGATCTCGGAATCGTGGTAAGGTGCGGTCCGGAATCGTTCCCGGATTCCCCGGAACTTGGACGCCAGGATTTCGGGCACGCCGGGAAGGATGTAGACGTTTTCGACCGTGACGACGGGAAACAGGCCGTTCTCGACCGTGACGAGGACCGCGCCTTCGGGCACGTCGGCCATCGCGCGCGCGCCCTCGGGGAAGGCGTCGCCGTAGTATCGCTCCAGGGCCCGGACGAGTTCGGCCCGGCGTTCCAGACCGCGATCGAATGCGCGCGCGATGGCCGCCATCGTCACGTCGTCGTGAGTCGGACCGACGCCGCCGGACGTGAATACCAGATCGAACTCGGAGGAGAACGTCCCGACGGCGTCCGAAATCGCGTCGACCTCGTCGGGAACCACCGTCACGCGGCGCGTTTCGACGCCCAGGGCGTGGAGTTCGCGGAGGAGAAAGATCGCATTCCGATCGGCCGTGCGACCGGAGAGGATCTCGCTTCCGATGACGATGATTCCCGCGGTCCTGACCATCGTGCGGCGACTATAACATGGCTGGAAATTCCCCGACGAACGCGCCCAACCGGCTGATCTTCGCTTCCGGCGACGGCGACGCCAACATGCTCTGGGCCACGTCTCTGTTCACTCCGGATCCTTATATTTATTTCACGAAGGGAACCGAGTCGCACGTGGTCATGAGCGACCTGGAAGTCGACCGGGCCCGGACCCAGGCCCGGGTCGATCACGTTCTGTCTTTGACCGAATACGTTTCGCGACTTCAGGCTTCGGGAACGCGATACCCGACCAGCGCCGACGTCATTCAGGCCGTGCTCCGGCGCCACCGCCTCCGTTCGGTCCACGTTCCGGCGAACTTTCCCCTGGGGCTGGCCGACGACCTCCGCAAGCGCGGCATCGGAATCCGCGTCCGGCCCGACCCGTTCTGGTCGGAACGGGAGTTCAAGACGCGTCGGGAGGTGGGGGCGATCGCGCAATCGCTCGCGATCGCAGAGGAAGGGATGGCTGCCGGGAGGGAAGCACTCCGCCGCTCTTCGATTTCCCGTGACGGGACGCTCGTTTTCGACGGCGCTCCCCTCACCTCGGAACGCCTCAAGGCCATCATCAATGCGCGCGTCATCGAGCAGGGCGCCATCCCCAGCCACACGATCGTGGCTTCGGGCCCGAGGTCGGCGGACCCGCACGACGAAGGCGGGGGGGCCATCCGGGCCCACGAACCCGTGATTATCGACATCTTTCCGCGGTCGGTCGAAACCGGGTATTTCGGGGACATGACGCGGACGTTTGTCCGCGGGCGCGCGCCCGAACGCCTGCGTGCCGCCTACGACGCCGTTTCCGCGGCCCAGGACCTCGCCATCGGGCGAATCCGCGACGGCACGGACCCGGCGGCCATCCACGAAGCCATTCTCTCCCTGTTCCGCGATCGAGGGTTCGAAACCGGTCAACGGAACGGCCGCATGGAGGGTTTCTTCCACGGAACCGGCCACGGTCTGGGGCTTGACATCCACGAGATACCCACGTTCGGGTTGCGCTCGAGGGCGCCCCTGCGCGCCGGGCATGTGGTCACCGTCGAACCGGGCCTCTATTACCGGGACATGGGCGGGGTCCGACTCGAGGACGTGGTGCGGGTCGGCCGCCGGAACGCGCGGAATCTGGTGAGCTTTCCACGCAAGCTGGAACTCTGAGCCACTGGAAACGGACACGCGCCGACCATATACAATGACATGGAGGTTCGGAGAACCGATCAATGGCTGTCAAATTCAAGGACTACTACGAAACTCTGGGCGTCGAGCGGAAGGCCTCGGCGGAGGAGATCAAGAAGGCCTACCGGAAGCTCGCCCGCCAGCATCACCCCGACGTCAATCCCAACGACAAGGCGGCCGAGGACCGTTTCAAGGAGGTCCAGGAAGCGTACGAAGTCCTGAGCGATCCCGAGAAGCGGCAGAAGTACGATCAACTGGGAGCCAACTGGAAGCACGGCGCCGAGTTTACCCCGCCGCCGGGATGGCAGCCCGGCGGGTTCCACACCGAGTTCGATTTCGGCGATGTGTTCGGCGGGGCGAACGGCGCCAGGCGCGGCGGATTCAGCGACTTTTTCGAGAGCCTGTTCGGCCAGATGGCGGGCCAACGCCCGGATCACGGGGCCCGGTCGACGCGCCGTCGAACCCGCCAGGCCGTCGAGTCCGAGCTCGATCTTGCGCTCGAAGAACTCCATCGCGGAACGACCAGACGGCTGAACCTCGAGGCCGGGGGGCGGCAGAAGACCGTCGACGTGCGGATTCCCAAAGGCGCCCGGGACGGCGGACGCATCCGCATTCCCAAGGGCGGGTTCGACGGGAGCGATCTGGTAATCCGGCTCCGCCAGGCTCCGGGGTCCCGATTTCTTGTGGAGGGAAACGACACAGAGATCGACGTTCCGTTGTCTCCGTGGGAGGCGGTGCTCGGCGCAACCGTCGAGGTTCCCACCATCGACGGGAACGAAACGATCAAGCTCCCACCCGGGGTTGGAGCGGGACAACGCATCCGATTGAAGGAAAAGGGCCTGAACATCCGTTCGGGGGGCCGGGGCGACCACTTCATCCGCCTACGGATCGTCGTGCCGAAAGAGATCTCG
>CAZTTI010000301.1:0-7393 GCA_964615925.1 uncultured Solibacteraceae bacterium | reverse complement strand
CTCTTCGGCGATCCCGGCCACCTCGGCGCGCGCCGCCTCGAACCGGACGCCCTCGCGGAGGCGCCCCACGACGTACCAGGGTTCCCAGCCGCGATCGCGGGCGAGCGAGGCCGGAGCCTCAGGAAAGTAATAGCCCGGGGCTTCACCGCCGGCGAAAAACGCCTCCAGCGGGCGGAAGCCTTCGGGCAGGATTCCGACGACGACGGCCGGAAAGCGCCCGCCCCGTATCCGGCCAATGGTCCGGCCGACCAGGTCCGGATCCCCGCCGAAACGCGTCTGCCATTCCTCGTGGGTCACCATCACGGCGCCCTCCTCGGCGGCGCCATATTCCCCGGCGGCGAACGCGCGGCCGGAAGTCGCGTCTCCCACGTCGAGCAGCGACAGGATCTCCGGCGAGATCTCGCGCGCGGGAAGGTTGACGGCGCCACCGGGGGTCGTGAGCGGCACGAGGCGCTCGTCGTTGATCGCGCCCAGGACCTCGAAGGAGCGCGCGCGTTCTCTCAGCCGTTGATAGTGAAAGATGGAAACCGGTCCGAGATCGAAGACGCCGGGCGCGACCAACGCGCCGCCCGGGGGAATCGACCCGATCGTGACCAGCCGCGACGATGCTTCGTACGGAAGTTCGGAGAAGAAGACGCCGTCGACCACCGCGAAGACCGTCGTCGTGGCCGCGATCCCGAGCGCCAGCGTCAGGGCGGTCCCCGCCGCGAACGCCGGGCGTCGCGCCAGATTGCGCAACGCGAGACGGACGTCGGCAACGACACCATCGAACCACCGCCACCCGTGATCGTCGTAGCCGGCTTCGCGGATTGCGGTGCGGTTGCCGAACTCGCGAACGGCCTGGCGGCGCGCGGCTTCGGGGGAAAGGCCTTCTTCGATGAGGTCGTCGACGCGTTCCCCGACGTGAGCGTCGAGTTCGCCGGCGATTTCGCGGTCGATTTTGCGGCGGGAAGACCAGGAGAGGCGCTTCATGCCTCGAGATCTTTCGCGTTCATGACGCGGCGGATGCCTTCGAACATGCGGTCGAAGCTCGTGATCTTCCGGTCGAGCTGTTTCCGGCCCGCCGGCGTGATCCGGTAGACGCGGACTTTCCGGTTTCTCGGGGAAACGCCCCAGTCCGAGCGGAGCCAACCGGCCGTCAACATGCGCTGGAGCGCGGGATAGAGGGAACCTTCCTCGACCTGGAGCAGGTCGTGGGAGGCGCGCTTGATCGTCTGTGCGAGCGCATAGCCGTGGAGGGGGCCGGCGCGCAGCGTCTGGAGGACCATCATTTCGAGGGCTCCAGGAAAGAGATCGCGGTGGTCTTTGTCCTTCATGGCATAACCCTATTTACTCTAGGCATAGAGTAAATAGGATGAAACCGCCTGTCAACCGGGTCCGGGTTGGAACGCGCCGCGGTCTCCCGGTACACTCCGATCGTGACCGGCGATTCCGATGTCCGATGGAAGCAGCGGTTCGAGAGGCAAGTGAGGACGTTCCTCGCCGCGAGGCCGGCCCGGTGAGCCGCTCCGCGCTCTCACCCCGCGAGCGAGAGTTGATCGAAGGGGTTTTCGGGCGCTATCCGATGGTGGAGAGCGTCCGGCTGTTCGGCTCCCGTGCGAAAGGCACGCACTCGGTGCGTTCCGACGTGGACCTGGTCGTGTACGGTCCGGTCTCGAGCCTGGAGGCGGAACGGATTCGGGCGGACCTCGATGAACTCCCCCTCCCGTATCACTTCGATGTGCAGTCATTCGACCAAATCGCTTTCCAGCCGCTCAGTGAACATATCGACCGCGCCGGCGTCCTCGTCTACAGGCGGCCCATGCCCGTTGACGATGCGCGCCCGGAGGGCTCGAGGCCCTCTCCCGGACGAAGCTGATAAACTGGGTCCGCCGTATTTTTATGCACCGGAGAGCGCTCATGAATCGGATGCACCTCGTGCTTTTCGCCACGCTCGCGATGGCGCTGCCCTCGCTCGTCGTTGGACGCTATCAGGAAGACCCGGCCCCGCTGGAATGGACGACCGAAGAAGACCACGCCGGCATGATGCGCCAGCTCGGCATCACGGCGCTGCGTCCGGGACCGAGCGGTCAGGCCGACGCGCCCAATCCCGCCAACTACGACGAGTCGACCGCGAACCCGTTTCCCGAATGGCCCGATCTGCTCACGATGAATGATGGACGGGCGGTGACGACGGCTGAAACGTGGAGGACCGAGCGGCGGCCCGAGATCGTCGAAGCGTTCGAGCGGGAGGTTGTGGGACGGATTCCCCAGGCCGCTCCGGGGGTCGAATGGGTCGTGACCGAAACGGCCAATGGGATGCTCGGCGAAAATCTCGTGTGGGGACGTAGCCTCATCGGACGGGTCGACAACTCGGCGTATCCGGCCATCGACGTTGAGATGGAGCTCACGCTGGTCCTGCCTGCCGAGAGTGACGGCCCGGTCCCGGTAATGATTCTCTTCGGAGGGCGCAGCCTGGCCCAGGCCGTGGGAAACGAACCCGTGCGGCGGTTCGGTCCTGCAGGGGGTGATCCGCCGGCAGCGGAACAGTTGATCGCGGCGGGCTGGGGGTTCGCGTACCTGAATCCGTCGAGTATCCAGGCCGACAACGGCGCGGGCCTGACGCGCGGCATCATCGGGTTGGTCAACAAGGGGCAGGCGCGCAAGCCGGACGATTGGGGCTCGCTCCGAGCGTGGGGTTGGGGCGCATCCCGGGCTCTGGACTATCTGGAGACCGACCCCCGCATCGACGCGACGAAGGTCGGCATCGAGGGCGTGTCGCGATACGGAAAAGCCGCGCTGGTGGCGATGGCGTTCGACCAACGTTTCGCCGCCGTGCTCATTGGGTCTTCGGGTGAAGGCGGCGTGTCGCCTTATCGCCGGAACTTCGGCGAGATGGTCGAAAACCTCACCGGGCGCAGCGAATACCATTGGATGGCGGGGAACTTCCTGAAATTCGGCACGGCCGAATCGTCGTTCGGTTCCATGAACGCGGATGACCTGCCGGTCGACTCGCACAGCCTGATCGCGCTCGTGGCGCCGCGGCCGGCCTTCATCAGTTACGGCGTCCCCGAAGAAGGCGACGCGTTGTGGCTCGATCAACAGGGAAGCTACATGGCCGGGGTGGCGGCGGCGAAGGTCTACGAGCTGCTGGGCGCCGCGGCGTTCGGCGTGGACGAGGACTACCGGACGGCGGTGATGCCGCCAGTGAACACGGGCTTGCTCGACGGCACGCTGGCGTGGCGGCAACACGACGGCGGACACACCGACGCGCCGAACTGGAGACATTTTATTCCATGGGCGGAACGCGAACTGGGCATCGACGACGACTGATCGTCCTTTCGTTCGGGATCGCTTTCGGGCTGGCCGCGTGCGGGCCTGCATCGCCGCCGCCCGGGCTGCCGACTCCCGTCATCGTGCCGTCGACGATGGTCCCCTCGCCGCGAACTGACGAAAACTCCTTGATCGCCCACGAGGAGTTGGTCGAGAAGGCGGGTTCCGGTGTGATCGACGTCTACTTCGTCGGCGATTCGATCACGCGCCGTTGGGGCGCGTTGGACTATCCCGAGTTCCTCGAACACTGGAACGAGACGTTTTCCGGTTGGAACGCGGCCAACTTCGCCTGGGGCGGGGACCGGACCGAAAACATTCTCTGGCGCCTCGAGAACGGCGAACTGGAAGGAGTGTCTCCCGAAGTTTTTGTCGTCCAGGCCGGAACGAACAACCTGGGCGACGAGGCCGATCCCGACGCTGCGGCCCGGACGATTGCCGCCGGGATCCGCGCCATCGTCGAGACGTGTCGCGAACACACACCGGACGCGACGGTGCTGCTGACGGGTGTATTTCCTCGGAGCGACCGGCCGGAGTTCAATCCCATCATCCGGTCCATCAACGCGGAGCTGGCCGCCTTCGCCGACGGGGAACGGGTGCGCTTCATCGACATCGGCGACGCGTTGTCCGATGCGAACGGGCTGCTGCTCGATTCGGTTTCGCCCGACGGTCTGCATCTCGGTCTCGAGGGATATCGCGTCTGGGCGTCGGCGCTCGTCCCGGCGTTGAACGAGATTCCCGGCCCTCCGGCCGCGGAGGACCGGGCGCCGCCGCCGACGGGCAATCCGGCGGCGAGGTAAGCGATGCTCCCGATCCGCCTCATCGGCTCGGTGTCGATCCTGGCACTCCTGACCAGTGGAGCGATCGCGCAGGTCGTCCCCGATGTTGCCGTCGTCGAAGGGATAGTGACCGACGCGGCAACCGGACAGCCGATCCCCGGCGCCTGGGTCCTTCTCGAATCCCAGACCCGGACGATCAATCCTCCGGCCGTCCGCACCGACGAAAGCGGACGTTACCGCGCGGAGGTTCCCTCCGACGACTATCACTTTCGCATCGACGCTTCCGGTTTTCGCGTCCTCGAAACTCGAACCGGTGGATCCCGTCCGCCGATGATGGTCCGCGCCGGAACTGTCGTCACCGCCGACCATCGGTTGTCGCGCGGAGCCACGATTGCCGGTCGGGTGGCCGACGATCAGGGGAACCCGGTCGCGGGCGCCCTCGTCGTCGCTGAAGAGGAACGGGATGCCGCGGGCGGGCGCGTCCGGGAGCTGTATCGCTCCGGGGCCGCCGGTGAAGACGGACGCCCCGTAACCGGACAATCCACGACGGACGAAGAAGGCCGGTTTTCGATCGCCGGATTCGGTGAAGGGGACTACTACGTCGTGGCGATTCAGGAGCCCGTGAGTCCGGTCTATTACCCCGGAACGACGGTCCGCGCGGGCGCGGTCCCGATCCGGGTGACCGAGGACGCCGCCCAATTCGGCCAGCACGTCGGCGGCGTCGAGATCCGGTGGCGGCCCGTCCCGATGGTGCCGATCCGGGGGCGGGTGGTGGGCGTCGCCGAACCGGAAAACTTCGGCGTGGACGTTCAGATGGATCTTCCGCTCCGTCGGACCGCGGCCGTCGATCCGGACGGCCGCTTCGAAGTGTGGGTGCCTCCCGGAGAGGAATACGACTTGTTCGCATCACCCCGGATCGGATCCGCGATCGTGGGCAACGGAGGGCGCGAAGGCGGGTTCGTGACGGTCTTCGCCGGCGACGACGGGGCCGACGACGTGACCCTTTCGATCGTGCCGTTCGGGAGCCTCGAGGGCGACATCGTGTGGGAGTCGGTCGCGCCGGCCGGAATCGACGTGGACGGCATGAGCGTGGGGCTCGAGTTCGCTGTCCCCAACGGCGCCGGCCGGATGATGACCTCTCCCCGGGAGGGGGAGTTTCGCCTGGAGAACGTCCGTCCGGTCGCACAGCGCCTCCGCGTGGACGGAGTGCCCGACGGCGTTTACGTCGAGTCCGCGCGTTTCGGATCGGTCGACGCCCTGAGGGGGGAGTTCAATCCCGCGCTGAATCCCAACGCGCGGTTGCGCATCGTGCTCGGCGACCAAGCGGGCGAGGTGAGTGGAGCCGTCATGTCCGGAAACGATCCGGTTTCCGGCGCCGTCGTCACGCTCGTTCCCGACGGCGCGCGCCGCGGCCGGCTCGATCTCTTCCAGACCGCCACCGCGAACGGCGAAGGCCGGTTCGCGTTCGATACGGTGCCGCCCGGGACGTACCTGGTGTTCGGCTGGAGTTCGAACCCGGGGGACGCGATCGAAAACGAACAATACCGGCTTCCGTACGAAGCCCGCGCGGCGCGTGTTTATGTCGACCGGTTGGGATCGGCTGAAGTCGAGGTCGGGGTGATCCCATGAGAATGCCAACCGGCGTATTGATCGTCGCGCTGAGCGTTGCCGCGCTCGGCCCCACACAGGATGGGCCCGCCACCACACTTGAAGGCCTGCTGACCGACGTCTCCGGTAGGGAACCTGTACCCGGGGCCCTGGTCGAGCTCGTCTCCGTCGTGGAAGGAGACGCCGTGGCCACCGTCGAGAGCGCCCCGGATGGACGCTATCGCTTCGTCGATATTCGGCCCGGGCCCTATCACGTCACCGTCACGCTCCGGGGCTTCTTACCGTTCGACACGCGGACGCGCGGCGATCGCCTGCCGGTGGATGTTCCGCCACCCGGTGCGGAGGCCAACTTCGCGCTGTCGCGCGGAGCCACGATCCGGGGGCGCGTGTCCGATTCCACGGGTGCTCCGGTCGCGGGGACCATCTGGGTGGAGCGCGACCTCTACGCGTTCGGCGAGCGGCGTCTGTACACGCCTCGGGGGTTGCCGATCGAGGAGGACGGCACGTTTGTCCTGCCCCTGGTTCCCGAAGGAAACTATTACGTGGCGGCGGTGTTGGACGGCTCGAGCTCGATCTATCACCCCGGCACCGTCGATCCGAATGCCGCGGCAGTCGTTCGTGTGAGCTCGGCCATGGCCGAGCGCGCGGAAATCGTCGAGGGTGTCCAGATCCGGTGGCATCCGGTGCCGGTCGTTCCTGTCCGCGGGACCGTCGTCGGGGTCGGCGATCCCGAGAACTTCCTGGTAAGCGTCAGCCAGACGCTTCCGACCAACTCGGGAGGTCTCGCCGGGCCGGATGGAAGCTTCGAACTGTTTGTCCCTCCCGATCGGGAATACGAACTCGTGGCCATGCGTGTGGCGCGAATCGACGAGGAGCGGTATTCGCTTCGAGTTCCGAGCCCGGCCGCCACCGTCAATCGCGTGTATGTCGGTGCAGGCGGGGCCGAGAGTGTGGTTCTGACCGTGTTCGGGTCCATCGAGGTGGCCGTCGACATCGGTTGGGAGTTGTTGCCCACCCCCGGCTTTGAACTCGACGACGCGAGGGTCGACCTGTTGCTCGGGTTCGATACGACGGCGGTGATGATCGCCACGGGCATTCCGATCCTTCCGCGTATTGGAAGGCAGGAAGGTTCGGGTACTCTCGCGGCTCTTGCCGGCGTCCCCCAGCGCCTGATGGTCCGCGGCCTGCCGGAGGGCGTGTACGTTGCGTCCGCCGATCATGCGGGACGCGACCCCCTCGTGGGCTTGTGGAATCCCGCCGGCAATTCCGGCGCACCGCTTCGTATTCGACTGGGCAATCAACCCGGACAGATCACCGGAACGGTGGTCGAGCCGGGAAGCGATCCGGTGGCCGGCGCCGTCGTCACGCTGGTGCCCGATGCGGACCAGCGCGGGCGATCGGACCTCTTCCAGAACATTCGTTCCGACGGAGAAGGCCGGTTCGCGTTCGAGACCGTCGCCCCGGGGACCTATCTCGTTTTCGGTTGGAATTCGATCCCCGCGGGCGCGATCGAGAACGAGACATTCCGACTGCCGTATGAACCGCGGGCCACGCGCGTCTACGTCGACCGGTTGGGATCGGCCGACGTCGAAGTGGCTCTGATCGAGTAGGGCCGCTTTCAATCTCAACAATCACGCGAAGGAGCCATGAACCGCATGGAAGCCGGCCGGATCCTGACCGTCGTCGAGGGAGAAGGG
>CAZTTI010000300.1:0-10517 GCA_964615925.1 uncultured Solibacteraceae bacterium | reverse complement strand
GACGCGCTGATCGCGAGCGGCCGTCCCGTCGTCGTCGAGTTCTTCTCGAACACCTGAGCCGGCTGCCTTCTGGCGAAGCCCATCGTGAATGGGATCGAGAAAGACCTGAGAGGCCGCGCGAGCGTCGTGCGGCTGAATCTGCTCGGGCGGGTCGGTCGAGAGGTCGCCGGCGCCTACGGCGTCACGGCTGTACCGACAACGATGGTCTTCGACGGCGCGGGGAACGTCCGCTATCGGCAGGAGGGGGTCCCGAGTCGGAAGCGGATCGTCGAGGAAGCGACTGCGTGAGCGCGGGCATCGCTTCCTTCGGTTCGGAGTTGCCGGCGACGCTTCCAAGCCGGCACCGGCTACCGGCGGCGCGTCACCTCGTGAGTTCGAAGGTACAGTTCCTGAATCTCGGTCAGGGTTGCGGGGTCGTTTTGCGCGATGATGGCGGTGATCGAGTCACGGTTGCCGAGGAGGCCGCGGAGATCGGCGGTCGTGGAGAGATCCGGGTTGTCCGTCACGAGTTCCTGCAGTCGCTCGAAGTATGCGCTCGAGTGATCTCTCGCCAGGCCGTAGTTCTGGCGCAGCGCCTCGAGGAGCATCATTCCGGAGAGGTCTCGCAGTTCGGCCATTCTCAGATCCAGCTCGAGCGACGCGACGCGCTCGCCGCTGTCCCCGAGCTCGTCACGAACGCGCCGGGCTTCCAGGAACGGAGGGAGAAATCCCACCAGGAACACGGCAACCAGCAGGATTCCGCCGATCAGCCACTTGTTTTTTTCCACTGTTGAACGTATTGACACTTGGCGGACCTTTCGAAGGGACAGTCAAGAAAGCCTTCACGAACAATGCCAGAGTCCCGCCGATGGGTCAACCGAATCGCGCGGCGCGGCGGCAGCGTCCTCACGAAGCAGCGTTTTGTATTAATATTCCTGTGTGGCATCACCCAAGAGATCCCTCTCCGCCGAAGATCTTCGATCCCTGATGGAAACCCGGGCTGATCCCTGCATATCCATCTATATGCCGGCTCACCGGCGGCATCCGGAAACGCGCGAGGACCCAATACGCTTCAAGAACCTGCTTCGGCTCGCCGAAGACCGCCTGCGTGGGACGGGTCGCGAGTCGGACGCGGGCGGGCTTCTCGAACCCGGCCATGCGCTGCTCGAAGACAATGGCTTCTGGCAGCACCAGAGCGATGGGCTGGCCGTATTTGCCGCCCCCGGGGAATTCCGTCACTACCGGCTGCCGTGGCGCTTTCCCGAGCTTGCCGTGGTGGCCGGCCGGTACCATCTGAAGCCGTTGCTCCAACTCCTATCGGGGGACGGCCACTTTTTCGTCCTGGCCTTCAGCCTGAATCAGGCGCGCTTGTTTCATTGCACGCGGGCGGGTACGAGCGAAATCACGCCCGGGAACATGCCGCAAGGCATCGCGACCGTACTCGACGAATACGACCTGGAGAGACAACTCCAGTTTCGCTCCGGAAGGCCGGGGAGAGCCGGCGACCGCGGCGCCCTGTACCACGGGCACGGCGCGGGATCGGATGATGTGGAGGGGCGCGTCGCCGACTACCTCCGCCGCGTCGAACACGCGATCGAGCCCCCTCTCCGGGGCGCACAGGCGCCGTTGGTGCTCGCCGCCGTCGATTACCTGTTCCCGATCTACCGCGAGGTGAATTCGTACGCCCACCTGATCGACGAGGGAATCCCGGGCAATGCGGACGAGCTGCCGGCGGAGGAACTGCTTGCGAAGGCCTGGCCGATCGTCGAGCCCGTCTTTCAGGGCGCCCGCCAGGCCGCAATCGAACAGTATCGCGAACGCGCGGGCACAGGCAGGACCTCGGACGCTCTGACCGAGATCGCGCCCGCCGCGGTTCACGGCCGCATCGAATCCCTCTTTGTCGCCGTCGGAGTCCAGAGTTGGGGCCGCTTCGATCCGGAGTCGGGCCGCGCGACGCTGCGCGAAGCCGGCCGGCTCGACGGGGACGAAGATCTGCTGGATTTCGCGGCGATCCACACGTTTCTGAACGGGGGCGCCGTGTTCGCCGTCGAACCGGAGGAGGTCCCCGGACGTGCGGCCGTGGCCGCGGTGTTGCGGTACTGAAAAGGCGCCCCGCCGCCGGCCGCGCTCACAGCGGCCACACCCAGAGCAGCATCGGGACGCCCACCGCGACGACCAGAATCTCGATCGGCAGGCCGAGGCGCCAGTAGTCGCCGAAGCGGAATCCGCCGGGGCCGAGGATGAGCGTGTTGTTCTGATGTCCGATCGGCGTCAGGAAGGCGCACGAGGCCCCGATCGCGACCGCCATCAGAAATGAATCGGGGCTCGCGCCGAGCCGTTCGGCCGTACTGATCGAGATCGGGCACAACATGGCGGCCGTCGCGGCGTTGTTGATGACGTCGGACAGCGTCATCGCGGCCACGAGCAAGAGCGTCAGCGCAAGGACCGGATTCCCCTGTGCGATGTTGTCGAGCATGAACCCGGCGAGCAGGTTGGCGGCGCCGGTCGAAGCAGCCGCCCCGGCCACCGGAATCAGCGCTCCCAGCAGCACGACCACGGACCAGTCGATCGATTCGTAGACCTTCCCGAGCGGCACGATCCGAAGCACCATGAATATGAGGACGCCCGTCGCAAAGGACGTGGCCGCCGGAAGCAGGCCAAAGGCGGCCCCGGCAATGGCCATCACCATCACGGTCGTGGCTACCGCCGCCCGCTTCTTGTCCGGGATCCGTATAGAACGCGCTGCCAGCGGCAGGCAGCCGAACTCGGATGCGAACTCGGAGAGCCCGTCGGGCGGTCCCTGCATCAGGAGGACGTCGCCGACATGGATCGAGGTCGAGCGCAGCCGCTTGATGGAACGGCGTCCTTGACGCGAGATCGCCAACAGGTTCAGGCCGAAGCGGGTGCGTATCTGAACGTCGCTCGCGGAACGGCCGATCAGATCGGAACCCGGCGTGGCCACCAGTTCCTGCAGAACCGTTTCGCCCTGTTCGCGCTTCGAGTCCGCCCCGTTCGGGGGCCGGTCGCGGGCCCCGCCGTCCGGAGTCGAGGGTCCGCCCTTGCCGGTGTCCGGGAGAGAATCCCCCCCCACGCTCTCCTCGAGTTTCAGGCCGGCGTTAGACAGCGCCGAAGCGAGCGATGCCGGTTCGGCTTCGATCACGAGAACGTCGCCGGGTTCGAGCCGGCGCCGGGGGTTGGGAGCCGACACGCGGAATTCGTTGCGCGCCATGCCGACGATCTGGGCGTCGGCCGTGTCGAGGATCTGTTCGACTTCCCGAAGCGTCTTTCCGGCTGCCTTTCCGTCGGGGGTCACGCGGGCCTCGGTCAGGTAGGTTCCCGTATCGAAGCCCTCCAGGCCGCTTCGCTCCCGTGCCGGGACGAGGCGCCAGCCGACGAGGGCGATGAAAACGACGCCCGCGCCGGCAACGGTGATTCCGACCGGCGTGAAGTCGAACATCCCGAAGCCACCCTGGCCCGTCTCGGCGCGGAACGCCGAGACGATCAGGTTGGGAGGCGTGCCGATCAGAGTCGTCATGCCGCCCAGGATCGTACTGAAGGCCAGGGGCATCAGGACCTTGCCGGGTGGCAGCCCGTGGCGGGCCGCGATCTGGACCGCCAGGGGCATCAAGAGTGCCATCGCTCCGATGTTGTTCATCAGCGCGGAGAGCGCGGCGCCCAATCCCGCAAGGGCGCCGATAGTCAGGATCGGCCCGGTGGAGGTTGGAAGAAGGCGCCTGGCCACGGCGTCCACGGCCCCCGTCGTCTGCAGGCCAGAGCTGAGGACGAGCACGGCGGCCACCGTGATCACGGCGGGGTGACTGAATCCAGCGAATGCCTCCTCGGCCGGCACGAATCCCACAAAAACCGTGGCGAGTAGCGCGGCCAGAGCCACGACGTCGTGCCGCCAGCGGCCCCAGAGAAACGCGGCGAGCGTGGCGATCAGGATCGCAAAGATCACGAGCTGGTCTGCGTTCATCGGGAAGGTCCGGTAGTCTCAGTCCGTCCGGGGGGGCGAAGAGGCCTCTTTGGGCGCCCGGGACCGGAACTGCCGGTAGCGGCGGTAACCAATCGCGGCCGTCGCGCCACCCACCGCCGCGAACAGCCAGCCGGTCACCCCGTAGGTCAGACCGCCGAATTCCGGGTCCGGATGGAACATCGGCACGTGGACGAAACTCATGCCAACCAGAAACAGTGTGAGCGCCGTGCGAACGTAGGCGAGCAGCGTCCGTTCGTTCGCCAGTTCGGTCCGGTCGATCGCCAGACGGTCGCGGAGATTGGGATTCTCCGCCAAGACGTCCTCAGAGATTCTGGTCTCGCTCGGCATCTGGGATGCCATGATAACGCGCTTGCGCGAGTTCCCGCGGTGTTCGCGAAAAACTCCCTCTACGGGCGGCTGCATCGATAGGAGTCGGCAGAGTCTTCCGGCCCTCCCGCGTAGCGCGGATACTCGGGATACGAACACATCGGCAGGCTGCGCTCGCCGGCCATGACTTTGATCTGTTTCCCGGGAACGATACCCCGTTCCACCCAGTCGGTGAGGACGGCCAGTCGATCGTAGGAATTCGGAATCGGAACGGCCTCGATCGCGTTCCCATCCCCGTCCATCGTCGCGCTGGTTCCGCTCAATCCATGGCCCGTCTGCGGGAGGACGAAAAAGCGCGCGAAGCCGTCGACGGTATCGCGCCCCATCGTGTCGATGACGGATTGATAGAAGTCGAGTTGGGCTCCGGGGGAGGCCAGTGTGTCGTTGGTTCCGATCGCGACGATCATCCTTCCGCCGCGCTCGAGAAATTCCGTGAAGTCCGGGTTCGTCCCGTCGAGGATCGCCGAGAGTCCCACCCGTCTTCGGTCGAACGCCCCGCCCTCCACGTAGTCCAGGGAGTTGGCGTCGAGATCGCGCATGAGAAAACCGGTGACTCCCAGCGTCCCGAGATGCGTGTGCAGGGGCGCATCTTCGGCGGGATTGGAGGGATCGGCGGTGCCCTCCTGCCCCCGGAACCGCGTGTTCACGATGAGGCCGCTGCCCGACGGGTCGGTATTGGGCACCCACATGCCGAACGTCTCCGCGCCGTAAGCCAGCTCCGTGGCGAACGGGTACGGACTGTACACAAACTCCAGCGTTTCGATCTGGCCGTCGGTCAGACAGGCGGTGATGCTGGTGTCTTCGGGGTTGGGATCGACGTTGCCCGGACAGCGCCGTTCGACCCACGGCGAGGCGTCGCCTTCGGAAACGTCGAAGCGGTTCCGGCACGCCATGTAGTTGTTGATGATCCCGTCGGTCAGGCCGTCCATGCCGTCACACTGGCGGATGAACTCGTTCCGGATCGCGTTCACTTTCGCCGGCGTCACCCAGTTCTCCAGCGGTTTTTCCTGGATCCGGATGAGGACCGGCGCGAGCATGAGCGACGAGAATCCCACGATGGGGACGTTGGCCGTGATGCCGTCATAGTCTTCGGGATAGCGGCTCGCAACGGTCAATGCCTCGCGGCCCCCCTGGGAGCTGCCGATGTAGTAGTTGAACTCGGCGGAACGGCCATACATGCGCTCGATGAGGACCGCGGCGGCATCGCGCGTCTTTTTCATCTGCATGTAGCCGAGGTTCCGGATCGCTTCGTCGTTGAGGGTCCAGTCGTCGCTGGTATTTGCTGCGGCTGCGCCTCCGCGTGCTCCTCCGCGGCCCCGGCCGAACCCTCCGGCCTGGTGACCGGAGTCGCTGCCGTACGTGACGTACCCCTCCGACAGCGGTCCGCTGGCGAGATTCGGGACCACGCCGTTCATCCCTCCGCCGCCGAGTTGCGCCGATCGTCCGTTCCACGAAACCGGAAAGGCCACGCGAAAATTGATCGGCCGGGAGTTGGGCGACGGATCGATGGGCGCCATTTGCCCGTCGACACTGCAGTATCCGCGCTGGGAATCGGTGGAAGCGTTCCAGGCGGGAGGTGAGATCGTCACTGCGGCCACGGGCTCTCCGATCAGGGAGACATCAATCGTGCTTCCCAGGCGGTCGACTGAGCATTCGGCTTCAGAGATCCGGTCGGAATTCTGCTGGGCCGCAGCCGGGAAAGAGAGCAAGACGAAGACGAGCGCTGCGAGAGCGCCCGGTCTGAAGTGGGTCATCGGGAAATCCTCAGTTTGTCGGGTTCGTTCCGCGCGTCCGGCCCAGCCACTCCACCAGCGGCTCGATGTCGCTGGTGGCCAGCGGCGCGCCCCGCCCGATCATGGCGATCAGCGTGGCTCTCCACTGCTCTTCGTTGGCGCGCGTCTGGTCGACGCGCTCCAGAGTGTGGCACGATTCGCACGCGCTGGCGAGCAGGGTTTCGGCCTGGTCGTCGGACAGGTAGTCCGCTTCGCTGAGCTCGCGGGGAACGTACTCCCTCGGGAACGGCGTGGAGTCCGGGCCGAACTCGACCACCAGCCAGTCGAGAAGGATGGCCTTGGCTTCATCGGAAATCACGGCGCCCGAGACGAGGCCGCTCTTCGCTGTTTTCATCCGCTCGATGAGGGCGTCCCACGATTCGCGGTCCATCGCGTAGTAGCCGTATTCGTCGATGCCGTGACACGCCGTGCAACTCTGGAGGATGACTCCGCGCACCGGTCCGTCGGGGAGGTCGACTTCGGGCCGGGCCGGCCGCCCGCCCCGGAGTTGACCCATCACGGGAATCGAGAACACGACCAGCCCCAGCGAGACGGCTGCGGCGAGCTTTTTCATGCCAGGCCGGGCAGGGGTCCGGCACTCTCTCCGATGGACTCGCGCTCGATTCCATACATGTGCAGGATCGTCAGCAGGAGGTCCGCGCATCGTTGCGTGTTGTCCGGATAGACGATGTGCCGGTTCCCCTGGAACGTTCCATCCAGACCACCGACAAGAATCGTCGGAACCTTCTCGTGCGCGTGCCGGTGCGAGTTGCCCATGTTGCTGCTCTTGTAAATCAGCACATGGTCGAGGAGCGTCCCATCGCCATCGGGAATCGCGTCGAGCTTTTCGGCGAAGTAGGCCAGGTTCTCGACGTGGTACCGATTGACCCGCGCGTAGTTGGCCTTGTTTGCGGGGATGTCGCCATGGTGCGAAATGCCGTGCCATCCGCCGATATAGCCGGCCTCGGGGAACGTCGTTCCCGACAGATCGCGTCCGAGCATCAGCGTGGCCGACCGGGTGATGTCGGCCTGGAAGGCGAGGACCAGGAGGTCGTACATGATCTTGAAGTGGACGTCCTTGCTCTCCGGAACACCGAACGGGACATCCGTCGTGACCTCCGCGGCCGCGCTCTCCGTGGCGTTCTGGATGCGGCGTTCGATCTCGCGCACGTTCTCGAGGTAGTCATCGAGGCGCGCCTGGTCGCCCCGTCCCAGATCCTGCTTGAAACGTGGGATCTCCCGGGTCACCGAGTCCAGAATGCTCACCGACTGGAGACGCCCCATGCGGCGTGCTTCAGGAGTGGAACCGTCTCCGAACATGCGTTCGAACGCCATTCGGGGATTGATCTCGGTCGGCAGCGGCGTGGTCGCGTCGACCCAGGACACCGAATTCGTATAGGCGCAGCTGTAGCCCCAGTTGCAGTTCCCGCTGTTGTGACTGGCGTCCTCGACCCCGAGCTGAATCGAAGGAAGCAGCGTGTCCTTCCCAGACTTCTCAGCGATCAGTTGATCGATCGTCACGCCCAGGTAGGGGCTGACGGCATCGCGGCGCGGGCGTGTTCCCGAGAGAAAGACCGCGCCGCGCGCATGATTCCCGCCCGGTTCTTCAGATGTCGAATATGCCGCCGTGCAGTCGAGGCCGCTGACGAGGACCGTCCGATCGCGAAACGGCTCGAGCGGCTTGGTGATGAAGGAGAACTCGAAATCGGCGCCTTCCTGGAGAGGGCTCCAATATTCCGGCGCCGCTCCGTGTGGATGCCAGATGCCCACGAAGCGCGGCACCGGGCCGGCCGCCACAGTCTGGGCGAAGGCGCCGGCCGGAAGCATCGCGTCGAGCAGGGGCAGTGCCAGCGTCACGCCAGCGCCCCTGAGGAACGTCCGGCGCGGGATGTGCTTCTTCGTAATGAACATCATTGGCCTCCTTCGAAGGGAACGATCATTCTAACTCCGCGTCCGGTGTTTTGGTCCGCATCTGGAACGGCGCGCTCGTGACGATTCCCATGACGATCGACGAGAATCGATGGTCGTCCGCTTCGGCCTCCCGGACGATCTGCCGGATCGTGGGCATGTCGAAGTATTCCACACCGCGCCCCAGCGCGTACGTCATCAGCTTTTCGGTGAACGTCCGGACGAACTGGGGGGAATATTCGAGGATCGCTTCGCGGAGCTCGACCGGACCGTCGACCATCGTGCCGTCCCAGAGTTCCACGGCGGCGTCGACCGGTACTCCTTCGTCCCCGCCGTCGCGTGTCCTCCACTTGGCGTCCGCGGTGAAGTTTTCCAGCGCGAATCCGATGGGATCCATGATCCGGTGGCAACTGGCGCACGGCTCCGTGGTCCGGTGCAGCGTCATCTGTTCCCGCAACGTCAGGCTGCGCCCGGGACCCGACGCATTCGTGTCTTCGAGGGCAGGCACGTTGGGCGGCGGTTCCGGCGGTGGCGTTCCCAGGACGTTCTCGAGAACCCATACGCCGCGTTTGACGGGCGACGTCCGGTTGTTCTGGACCCAGGTGGTCGACAGGAAGCTGCCGTGGCCGAGGATGCCGCGGCGATATGCGAGTTCGACGCCGAGCGGCACGCGGCGAAACTCGGACCCGTAAACGTTCGGAATCCCGTAGTGATCGGCCAGCCGCTGGTTCAGGAACGTGTAGTCGGCCGTCAACATGTCCAGAACGTTGCGGTCTTCGCGCATGACGCTTTCGAACAGCAGTTCGGTTTCCCGCCGGAAACCCTCGCGCAGCTCGTCATCCCAGTCGGGGAACTCGGTTTGTGCCGGTGCCGTCGTCGCCAGATTCCGGAGGTACAGCCACTGTTGGGCGAAGTTGGTCACGAGGCTTGCCGACCTCGGGTCGTCCAGCATGCGCTCGACCTGCCCACGAAGGACGTCCGGGTCGCTCAACCGGTTCTGGCTGGCGATTTCGATCAACTCGTCGTCGGGGATCGTACTCCACAGGAAGAACGAAAGCCGGGACGCGAGTTCCAGGTCCGTGATCCGGTACGGCTCACCGGGAGCGACGTCTTCCGGCTCGACCTCGGCGCGGATCAGGAACTGGGGGCTCGCCAGAAGCCGCCTCAACGCGAACTCGATGCCGTCGTTGAATGTGCCGCCGTTTCGGCCCTCTTCGTAGAAGAGCATCAACGCTTCCAGGTCGTCGGCCGTCGCCGGACGACGGAACGCGCCGCGTGCAAGCGTGGAAAGAACCTCTCTTGCGCAGGGCGCTTCCTCGGCCAAGGCCGCCGGAATACAGGTCAGGACCTTGCGCAGGCTGGCGGAGTCCTCCGGGCGCCTCGCTCCGAAGGGACCCTCGATCCGGATCGCGCCGATGATGGGATAGTTCGTCAGTTCCCGCACCCGGCCGTTCTCCAACGATTTCCGTTCGAAGTGCTGCGCGATGTCGAGGCTCGGCCGGTAGTTGGTGGCGATGAAGGTCCCTCCCACCAGCCGGGAGCCCGCCTTGACCGGGACCGTGACTTCCAGCTCCCCGTCGCCATCGGACGTCATTCCGGCGGCGGCGCCCATTCCGGTGTAGACCCACTCGTGGACTTTCTCACCGTCGATACTCAGTTCGAACCGCTCGTTCGGAATGTACGTCCCGACCCCCAGATTCCGAATCGTGAACGTGTATTCGCCGTCAGAGGGAAACACGTGGCGAACCGCCATTCCGCCCCGCGTCCCGAACGGCATTCCCTCGAGCTGGTAATTCTGGGAACTGTCGGTACGGTTGATGTGGAGGGCATCGGTGGGTGTTTCCCAGTAGCCGACGGCCATCCGGGCGATCTTGGTCGCCGCCGTGACATACGTCTCCAACAGGGTCGGAGAGATCGTCAGTGAACCGGCGATGTTGTCGAACCCGCGGCTGGAATCGTCCGCAGGCAGGAACATCGAGGGGTCGATCTCCAGACCCAGCAGGTCGCGGATCGCATTGGCGTATTCGGTGCGGTTGAGACGGTGCAAGACCTTCGTGCCGGGTTCGAGCCGGGCCGACTGATCGATTTCGGTTTCCAGCCAGTCGCGAAGTGCCGCGTATTCCGCTTCCGATGGCCGCCGGCCGCCGGGCGGCGGCATCATCCCCGCGCGAAGCTTCCGGATGACGGGCTCCCAGACTTCGGCGTGGCTGCCGACGTCGCCAAGGTCCATGCTCGCGAGGGAAAGGTTCGCGGTCCTCGTCCGGTCGTTATGACAACCGACGCAATATTGATCGACGAGGCCCTGTGCCGCCTCGGGAGACATGGCCGCGGGTGGGGTTTGGGCCATCCCATGGGCGGCAAAAGTCAGGAACAGCAGCGGGAGTGCCGCCCGGATCCGATAAATATTCGGATAATCTATCATCCCGTGTATCATCGTGATCGCGTTGAACGATTGCAAGTTCTTTTCGAGGGGAGTCACCATGCGCCTCCGCGCA
>CAZTTI010000299.1:0-6152 GCA_964615925.1 uncultured Solibacteraceae bacterium | reverse complement strand
AACCGTCCCGCTCAATCTGGCGTTACTGGACTGGGCCCACGCCGCCAGCGGCAGCGCGCACAACAAGAGCGCCATCCCGATGCGCCGTGTGTTCATGACTCCCCCCTTTTTGCAGGTCCGACCTGTTCTTCTTTAAAGTTAGCGAGTGTTAATCTTTGTTAGAAAAACATTGGAATTGCCTAAACAGTTTGGCCCAAACAATCATGGACATCGAAGATTGTCAACAAATTTGCATGCATTCGCGTGATCTGCGAAGTTTGTCTCGTGGACTCGAGTTCGCATGGGACTGGCCAAACGGTACATGAAGGAATCCGCCTTTGCTGCATGCTCAGGAGTCTGAGAGATTTTGTGCGAGGTCCACGCTGGCGGCCACGGCGGTCGTGGGCGTCCTGGGGCACGGAAACCATGGTTTCCGGCGCGATTCGATCCAACGGTCGCTCCACCCGTTTCTGCTGCCGCATGCATGCAGACCGAAGAGTGGGACGAAATCGCACATCGCCATCGCATGATCCGAAACTGCCTGCCGCTGAATCGCCCGACCCGCTAAAACGGTCCTCGCATTAAACTGGACGTCGCCCGAGGAACTCTGCTTTAATCTGGACATTGCATGCAATTTTCCACATCAATGTGAAGCCCGGCTGTTGCCGGGAGGATTTCAGGAGGCGGGCCGTGATGCTGAAGTCTGTTCCCTCTATGGTTGTCGTCTTTTGCCTGGTTTCGTTCGTTCCGCCCTCATCGCGAGCCATCGCCAATGAGGGATCGCTTGTGGACGCGGCCCGTGTCGAAGACTGGGATGCGGTTCGGGAATTGATTGCGGACGGGATCACCCCCCGGGCCATGGATGTCGATCGGAACCAGGCAATCCATTGGGCCGTGCGCGCGGATGCGATCGAGGTGGCGGAACTGTTGCTCGGGGCGGGCGCTGACGCCGGCGCGGAAAACCTTCACGGCGTGACACCGCTTTATCTGGCAACACGAAATGCCAACGTCCGAATGATGGAAATCCTGCTGGAAGCTGGGGCTGACGCCAACCAGGTGGATGTCACCGGGGAAACCGTGCTGATGCTCGCAGCGCAAACAGGCGAGGTGGAAGCCGTCCGGACGCTGCTCGCGTATGGCGCAGAGGTCAACGCTGCCGAGCCACGCTACGGGGTGACGCCGATGATGTATGCCTCCCGGGACGGACACATCGACGTGATCGAAGCGCTTCTGGAGCACGGCGCCGACATTACCATCCGCACGGAGACGGGTGAAACACCCGCCCACCGGCTGCCCTGCATCGGGCAGAGCGGCTGCGGATCGCATGGTCTCGGCATCGTCCGCGGTGGACTGCCGGAGCGCGGCAGGCGCGATCCCATCCCGGGCGCGATGACGGCTCTCATGTACGCCTCCCGCGAAGGGCACCTCGCCTCCGTCGGCCTGCTGCTCGACGCGGGCGCGGAAGTCGACGAGGTCGACATGAACGACGTCACGCCCCTGATGCTGGCGATCAGCAACAACCGCTTGGACGTCGCGCGTCATCTTATCGAGGAGGGCGCCAATATCCACCATGTGGATTGGTATGGACGGACGCCGCTGTGGCTGGCGGTCGAGATGCGGAACGTCGACGTACACTACACGACGTTCGAGCACATGGTGGAACCGGAGGAACGCGGAGCGCTTCTCGGTTTCGCGCGCGACCTGCTGGAGATGGGTGCCGATCCGAACATCCGCATCCAGGAAGTCCCCCCTCTTCGAAGCTGGTTGTACCTGCTCGGCGGCTCGTTGGCCTGGGTGGACTTCACGGGGCAGACGCCGTTCTTGCTGGCGTCGCTTTCCGGCGACGTCGAGACCATGCGGCTGCTGCTGGAATACGGCGCCGATCCTCACATCCCCACGTTTGAGGGAACAACGCCTCTGATGGCTGCGGCCGGGGTTAACTGGGTTCCCAACCAAACGTACACCGAGTGGGACACGCTGCTGGAAGCCATCCAACTCTGCTGGGAGTTGGGCATGGACGTGAACGCGGTCAACTCGATGGGTTTGACGGCCGTCATGGGCGCCGCCAACCGCGGCTCGGACGACATCATCCGGTTTCTGGTCGAGAAAGGGGCCCGCCTGGACGCGAAGGACAACGAGGGCCGTACTTCTCTCGATTGGGCGGGGGGGGTGTTCCTGGCAACGCATGCACCGGAACCCAAGCCTTCGTCGATCGCCCTGATCCGGGAGCTCATGGGCGATCCGGATGTCGTGGCCGTCGGAGATGGTAACTGAGGGGGATCGAATGAACCGGAAGCTTTGCGCCAGGGTCGCGCTTTTCGCGCTGGCCGCCTGTCTCACCCCTTCGGCCGGTGCCGCCGTCCAAGGTCGGTCGGATGTTTCGATCGCGGAAGCGCGGGCCCTTCTGAACCAGTATTGTGTGACTTGCCACAACCAAACCGCGAACACGGGTGGGCTTTCGCTGGAGTCGAAAGACATCGAAGACGTTGAAAGCGACCTCGAAGGCTGGGAGGCCGTCGTGCGGAAGCTGCGCACCGGAATGATGCCTCCCAAGGGAATCCAGCGGCCCGAACGGGAGACACTGGATGCACTGGCGGCACGTCTCGAGGTTCAGATTGACCTCGCGGCGGCGCGCAATCCGGATCCGGGAAGCCCGACGTTGCACCGCCTCAACCGGACCGAATACGCCAACGCGATCCGGGACCTGCTCGATCTGGAGATCGACGCGGATCTCCTGCTGCCCGCCGACAGCACCGCCGAGGGATTCGACAACATTGCCGATGTCCTCAACACATCGCCCACGCTCATTCAGGGATATCTTTCCGCCGCGATGAAGATCAGCCGCCTTGCAGTGGACGACGTGACCGCTCCGCCGACCATCACGACCTACCAGTCGGAGGGCGGATCTTCGGGGCAGGTGGAAGGGCTGCCACTCGGCACCGAGGGCGGCATGACGGTTCTCCACAACTTCCCGCTCGACGCCGAGTACGAGTTTTCGGCAGGCGGAATTTTCACGATCGACGGAATGAGGATCGGTGCGGATGCAACCGGCGCCCCGGCCGCGGGCGGCCGGGGCGGAGGCCGGGGAGGCCGGGGGGGAGGCCGATCTCTCAGGATTCCGGTCACGGCCGGTCCGCACGTGTTGGGCGTGTCGAGCATTCGATCCATGGACTCCAGGGGCGCGGAGGGGATCTTCAGCGCTCCCGGCCGCGGCGGAGGGGGGGCGAGCATCACCGTGACCGGTCCTTTCGATGCGACCGGCGCGGGCGACACGCCGAGCCGCCGAAGAATCTTCGTGTGCCGACCGGTCGGCTCCGGGGGATCCGCGGCACGCGACGAGGACCGGGATTGCGCCCGGGAGATCCTGGGCACACTGGCCAGTCGCGCGTTCCGGCGTCCGGTCGATCGGGACGATTCTTCGCTGGCGATTCTCATGCAATTTTTCGATGCGGGCCGGAGCGAAGGCACGTTCGAAACGGGCATTCAACACGGGCTTGCGCGCCTGCTGATCGATCCGCAATTCATCTTTCGCCTTGAACACGTGCCCGGGGGCCTTCCCGACGGCGCGGTCTATCCGGTGACGGACCTCGAACTGGCATCACGGCTCTCCTTCTTCCTGTGGAGTTCGATTCCGGACGACGAGTTGCGGGAAGTCGCCGCGCGCGGGGCGCTTTCCGATCCGGACATACTCAGAGCGCAGACGATGCGGATGCTTACCGATCCGCGGGCGCAGGCGCTGATCGACAACTTCGCCTCGCAGTGGATGCGGCTGCGCGACCTCGAGGACGCCGAGCCCGAATCGGACGATTTCGACGCCGACCTGAAGGTGGCCTTCGAGCGGGAAACCCGGTTGCTGTTCGAGAGCATTGTCCGCGAAGATCGGAGCATCGTGGATCTGCTGGATTCCGACTATACGTTCGTGGACGAACGGCTCGCGCGCCACTACGGAATCCCGGACGTTCGCGGAAGCCGCGTCCGGCGCGTCCCGCTCGACGCGAACGATCCCCGTAGGGGCATCCTGGGGCACGGCAGCGTCCTGCTCATCACCTCCGTCGCCAATCGCACTTCTCCGGTGACACGGGGACAGTGGGTTCTGGAAAACCTTCTGGGCGCCCCGCCTCCGTCTCCGCCCCCCGGAGTCGAAACGAATCTGGACGAGGCCCCCGATGTCGAAGCGCCCCGCACTCTTCGCGAGCGGATGGAGCAGCATCGAACCAATCCGGTGTGCGCGTCCTGCCACAACATCATGGACCCGATAGGATTCACCCTCGAGAACTTCGATCTGGTCGGAAAATGGAGGGAAAACGACGGCGATACGCCTATTGACGCATCAGCAGAAATGGTGGACGGGACGAGCTTGAACGGTCCCGCCAGCTTGCGGCAGGCACTGCTCGATCGCTCGGATGTATTCGTCACCACCGCCGTTGAAAAGCTGACGACGTATGCGGTCGGGCGCTCCGTCGAGTATTCGGACATGCCTGCCATTCGCGCCATTGTGCGCTCCGCGGCCGATGAGGATTATCGCTTCTCAGAACTGGTGCTCGGAGTCGTCAACAGTGAACCGTTCCGGATGCGGCAGAAAGAAGCCCGGCGGGAATCGGCGGTGAACGCATTGGAATAGCGACCCGCAAGGGTTCAGAAGGAGAGGATCATGAATTTCATCACCAAGAAGCATCTGTCTCGCCGCACGCTGATCCGTGGCGCCGGCGCCGCACTGGCGTTGCCGTTCCTGGAATCGATGGCGCCGGCAGCGACGCCGATCAGACAGACTGCGGCCAGGCCGACCAGCCGGTTCGGCGCGATCTACTATCCGCATGGGGTCACGATGGACAAGTGGCTGCCCGTAACGGAAGGGCGAGGTTTCGAGTTTACCGAGATTCTGACGCCGCTCGAGCCCTATCGGGAAAGGATCAATATCGTCAGCAATACGTATGCGCCAGCGGCGTACGGGTCCGACGCCTCCGCCGGCGCAAACCACGAACGCTCGTCCGCGGTCTTCCTGACGGCGGCCAAGCCGGACGAGGAGTCCCGCATCTACCTGGGTGAATCCGTCGATCAGGTCGCCGCCCAGGCGATCGGGCAGGACACGCCGCTGCCGTCGATAGAGCTGACCGTGGAGCCTGGCGGCCGATCGAGCCCTTATCGGAACACGATCTCGTGGCAATCACCGACCTCTCCGCTTCCGATGGAGCACAATCCCCAGGTGATATTCGAGAAGCTGTTCGGCGATGGCACGACCGATGAGGAGCGGGAAGCCCGCCGACACCAAAGCCGAAGCATGCTCGATTCCGTCGTGGAACAGGTGGTCAGCATGAGCCGGGCGCTGCCAGCGGGCGACCGCGGGCGCCTTGGTGAGTATCTGGACAACGTCCGCGAGATCGAGCGCCGCATCCAGCGGGCGGAATCCCAAATCGCGACGGCGGGCCTGGACGTGCCGGAGGCGCCGGTTGGAGTCCCAAGCGACTTCGAAGAACACATCAAGCTGCTTTTCGATCTTCAAATCCTCGCATGGCAGGCCGAGATTACGCGCATCTCGACGCTGATGCTCGCCCCAGAACTCAGCAACTCGACGTATCCCAACACCGGGATCCGCGACGGATTCCACAATCTGTCCCACCACTCCTTCAGCCGAAGCAACATGGACCGGTTCGCCCAATTGAACGCCTACCACCACGGAATGTTCGCCTACCTTCTCGAAAGGCTTCAGGCGACTCCCGACGGCGATGGAACGCTCCTGGACAATTCGCTGATTCTCTACGGAAGCGGCATGAGCGACGGTAACTCTCACAACCACACGCCGTTGCCCTTCGTCGTTGCCGGAGGCGCGGCCGGACGACTCGAGGGAGGCCGGCACATCAAGGCCCCGAGAGTGACGCACGGCAACCTGCTTCTGGCGCTGCTGGACAAACTTGGTGTCGACGCCGAAAAGATCGGCGACAGCACGGAAATGCTGACAATCTGAACCCGATCCTGTTGGAGGCCCGAAACCGCATGACGTATGAATCCCAGCCGGAATCCCGCTCCCGTGATCCTTTGCCGGCAATCTCCCGCAGAACATTCGTGGCGACGATGGCCGCGGCCATGACGCCAGCCCTCGGGCAGACGGCATGGGCGCAACAAGCGGCCCTGCCGCTCAAGAACCTCGGGCTCGAGCACCTGGATATCGTCGTCCC
>CAZTTI010000298.1:0-14816 GCA_964615925.1 uncultured Solibacteraceae bacterium | reverse complement strand
TCGCCAGGTCCCGGTCGGCGGAGAAGACGCTGGGGGGAATCGTGGCGGCGTCGCCGTCGAAAACGTCGGAGAGATCGAACCGCGGGAGGACGGGGTCGTTGTTCTCGATCTCGAACCGGACGAACGGGGGATTCAGGCCCAACATGAACAGGCTGTCGCCGACGGCGAGCCGGTCGAAGAAGACGCCATATCCGGCGCGGGCGACAACGCCGGAGAACGGGCTCCACGCCACGCCCACTCGCGGCCCGAAGTTGTTCGGGTCTCTCGAGTAGAGGCTCTCGGGGCTGGCTGTCACCGAGCCGTCTTCATCGAACGTGGACACGCGGCCATCCGCCTCGCGGTACGGAGACTGATAGTCATACCGCAGGCCGGCGTTCACATCGAGGTTCGGCCAGAGACTCCGATCGTGCTGGACGTAGAGGCTTCCCGTCCAGGTGCGGTACCTTCGCCCGGTGTTTCCCTGGATTCGGAGCGCGCCGGTCGGGATACCGAGCAGAAGGTTGGCGAGCGAATCGCCGGTGAACCCGTCGCCGAACTGGAACTGGCCACGCGCAAGCAGGGCCATGAACGCGTCGAGTTCGAAACGTCCGTAGCTCACGCCAGACCGGGTCGTCGAGGAATCGTGGATCCACGAAAAGCGGTTGGAGATCTCGAGCGTTCGGTTGCGGCGCTCCTGGGGCAGGTTCGTCGCGTGTCCGATGGCCGAATAGCCCGGAACGATGACGGCCTCGACCGCGTCGCCCGACACGATCTCTCGCGATTCGGCAAGCCAGCCCGCGACGACCGCGAACTGATGCATGTGGCGCGCGCTGAAGACATGAGTGTTCGAGACGCGAAACGCCGACGTGGACAACCGGTCGTGGACTCCGAACCCGGGAAGGTTGGTGATTCCGGTCACCAGGTTGAATGGGTCCCGCGTCGCGTCGCGGGAATACTGGTACTCGACCGATGCCTCATCGGCGGCCGTGACCCGGTGGTCGACGCGAACGCCGACGCTGTCCGCAACCGTTTCGAGCACACCCACCGCCCGGTAGTTGCCGACCGTGGTCCCGGGGACGTTGGGCGCCGGATAAAACGACGCAAGCCGCAATCCATCCGCGTGCAGTCTCTCCGGCGGGATGGCGTTTCCCGGAAATGGAAATCCGTTCTGGGGGTCGATGAGGGGTTCGGACCGATTCGAGAAGTTCCCCGTGAGCAGCACCGGATCGGGAACCGTCGCAACGCGGGTGAGGGACTGGCGCGACCGAAGCCCCCAATAGCGTGAATGGACATAAGTCGATTCGAAGGGCCGGCCACCCCACTCCGCACCGAAAAAGTGGTGCTTGAACGAAGGAATCGGTTGATCGGGCGGATCGAAGAAGTTCCGCGCGTTGAAACGGTCGTTCCGGTGAAAGTAGTAGACGCCTCCATGTCCTCGATCCGTTCCCGGCCCCAACGGATCGATCAGGACCGTGTCGAGGTCGTCTTCCGCGCGGAAGTCGGCCCCTTCGATCAGGCGGCGGATCCCGGGAGAACTGGCGAACACGCTGCCGGACGTGGCGATCCATTGTTGGGTCGATCCCTCCGCGATTCCGGATACGTTGATTCCTCCGCGCAGCCCGAACAGTCGATCCAGCCGCGGCACGTTCTGACGCAATCCGGGATTCGGCGGCCCGGCGATCGGGTCGGTCTCGGAGAACAGCAGGCCGATCGTCTCGACGTCCGCCGGGCTCCCCGTCGACAGCACCAGGTCGACGGCGTATTCGGCCCCCGGAGAAAGCGTGGCCGACGAGGTTTCCAGCGAACGGTAGCCCTCCCGCGCCGCCTTGAGTTGGAAAGGCCCCTCGATCTCGAAGCGGAAAGTCCCGTCCAACCCGGTGACGTGCTCGGAAACGAGGAGACCTCCGGTGATGAGGGTCACGCGGGCGCCGGCAAGACCCTCTCCGGCCGCGTCACGAACCGTCCCCTCGAGAATCGCGGGAGCAGACTGGAGGCCCGCCGCCAGTAGGATCCCGCCCAGCACGACCGGAAAGTTCATGTTGGCCGCGTCAGATGTGGATGGCGCGGGCGCTGAGGACGTTCTCGATGTTGCGGACCTCGGCGATCACGTGGTCATCCACCGGGTTATCGATCAACAGCAGTGCCAGCGCGCGACCGCCCGCGGTATCCCGCCCGACGTACATGCCAGCGACGTTCACGTCGTGTTGTCCCATGAGCGTCCCGATCCGGCCGATGACACCGGGCTTGTCGGTGTTCGTCAGGAAGATCATGTGACCGCTTGGTACAACTTCGATGGCATAGCCCTCGACGTTGACGATCCGCGCCCGCTTGTCCGAGAAGACGGTCCCGGAAACCCGATGGGACTCCCGGTCCGTCGTGATCTCCACGGTCACCAGGCTGGCGAAGCTTTCCGGCGGGGGCACGCGGGATTCCTCGACCGAGATCCCGCGCTCACGGGCAACATGCCCGGCGTTGATCAGGTTCACGCCCTCGCGAAGGATGGGTTCGAGAAGGCGCCGCAGGATGGTCGAGGTCAAGTATCTCAGGTTCATGTCGCAAACTTCGCCGGAGTAGCGCACCCTGACCGATTCGATGCGGCCATCGGCGATCTGGCCGATGAAAGACGCCAAGCGGTCGGAGAGATCGACGAAGTGGCGATACCGGTCGAGCTGACCGGCCTCGAGCTGGGGAAAATTCAACGCTCCCCGGACCGTATCATGCACCAGGAAATCCGTGACCTGCTGACAGATGTCCTCGGAGACCTTCCTCTGCGCCTCGACCGTCGACGCTCCGAGATGGGGCGTCGCGATGAAGTTGTCGAGTTCGAGCAGCGGGGACTGGGTGTCCGGTTCCCGCTCGAAGACGTCGAATGCCGCTCCCGCGACCTTGCCCGAAGCGAGCGCATCGTAGAGATCGGATTCGTTGACGATCCCGCCCCGCGCGCAATTGACGATCCGGACGCCGTCTTTCATCCTTGAGATGGATTCAGCGTTGACGAGGTGCCGTGTCCGGTCGGTGAGCGGCGTGTGGATCGTGAGGAAATCCGCGTCCCGGAACAGGCGGTTCAGTTCCACGATCTCCACGCCGCTGGTCATCTCCGCGCCGGGACTGATGAACGGATCGTAAGCAATGACCTTCATCCCCATCCCCTGCGCCACGTGGCCCACGTGGCTGCCGATTCGTCCCAGACCGACGATTCCGAGGGTCTTCCCGGAAATCTCCACGCCCTTGAAGCGCGACTTCTCCCAACGACCCTCGCGAAGCGCGCGATAGGCCTGGGGGATTGAGCGGGAAAGCGCGAACAGCATCGCGAGGGTGTGCTCCGCCGTGGTCATCGTGGACCCGCCGGGCGAGTTCATCACAATGACGCCGCGCTCGGTCGCCGCGGCCAGGTCGACGTTGTCGACACCGACGCCGGCACGGCCGATCACCTTCAACTTCTGCGCGCGGCCGATCAGCTCCCGGTCGACGACGGTCGCGCTGCGCACGACGATGCCGTCGAGGCTCCCGGCCAAATCGAGCAACGCCTCCCGCTCGAGCTTCGCGTGAACGAGCGGTTCGACCCCGGGGGCGCGACGAAGGACCTCGACTCCGGCCGGGTCGATCCCATCGACTAGAAGAACTTTAAAATCAGGCATTTGTATCAGAGTGGACGAAGCGCCCCGAGGCGCATCGAGTATAGCAGAAGGCAGACTGCGGGTTTCGTCGGGAAGGAACCTACGCTCTCGATTCCAGGTTCTGAACGCGATGAATGGTCTGCCGGCTCACCCGCACCAGGTCCTGGGCCACATGCACCAGCGTGTCGAGGTCCTCGCGCGTCGCTTCCTGCGCCCGGATGAGGCGCTCCTGCCGGCGCGGGAGTTGAGAGAATCCTACTCTTGGGATTCCAGTTTCCGAACGCGATGAACGGTCTGGCGGCTGACGCGTACCAGGTCCTGGGTCACTCGAACGAGCGTGTCGATGTCCTGGCGGGTCGTTTCCTGCGTGCTGATGAGCCGTTCCTGCTGACTCTCGAGCCGTTCCATGCGGAGATGGGAATCCGCCTGGTTCTGAAGAATGAAGTCCATCGTGCGCTGGATTTCTTCTGGGGTCATGAAAACATCCTGATCCGATTTCGCGAGGGCGGAAACATTATACCCTGGACACGAGCGGCGGCCATTTATCGACTATTGATACACTGTCGGGCAATGAAAATCCCGAAAAGAGGCAAGGAGTCCGCCAATTGACGAGTGAACATTCCGCCCCGCTCGGCACCGAAACCGGATGGGTCGAGGCCGCGTCCGTGGACGATCTTCCGGGCGAGGGCCTCCCGCATCGCGTCAAGCTCGAAGGTTTGGATGTCGCGCTGGTCCAATGGGACGGCGGCTACTTCGCGGTGGAGAACCACTGTCCTCATCTCGGATTCCCTTTGACCGAAGGTCTGGTCCAGGACGGCATGGTGATCTGCGGCTGGCACGGCTGGCGCGTCCGGCTCGAGGACGGATCGTGCCCGGGGAAGACGCTCGCGGCCCGGACCTACCCCTGCGAGGTGCGCGAGGGGCGTCTTTGGGTCGAGATCCCGCGTCTCCCCGAAGCCCCCGGGACCGGAAGATGAATCGAACGGAAAGCTGACGATGAACATCACAGGAGGCACGCATGTGTGACGAGAAAACGGCTCGGGATACCGAAGTCTATCTAGCAAACAACACGCTGTCACGCCGGCGTTTCGGCGCCGTGTCGGCGGGAGCGGGACTGGCCATGTTCCTTCCCCGGACGGCCAACGCGCAGGCCGTCACCGAAGTCGACGTGGACGTGACCATGCCGGACGGGACGGCCGACTGTTATTTCGTCCATCCTTCGACGGGCGAAAGCCCCGGCGTCATCGTCTGGCCCGACATCCTCGGATTGCGTCCCGCGTTCCGCACGATGGGACGGCGGCTCGCCGAGTCCGGCTACTCCGTCCTCGTCGTGAACCCGTTCTACCGCTCGCGCCGCGCGCCCGTCGTTCCCGATGGCGCGTCGTTCCAGGACCCGGACGTGCGCAACACGGTTATTCAGCTCGCGGGAACCCTGAACGCCCAGACGCACATGACCGACGCGCGGGCCTTCGTCGATTTCCTCGACCAGCAGGACGCGGTGGACTCGAACCGGCAGATGGGGACCACCGGATATTGCATGGGAGGCCCCATCATCATGCGTACGGCAGCCGCGGTTCCCGCGCGCATCGGCGCCGCCGCGTCGTTCCACGGCGGTGGCCTCGTCACCGATAACCCGGACAGCCCGCACCGATTGATCCCTCAGATGGACGCCCAGTTCCTGTTCGCCATCGCGGACAACGACGACGAGGCGGATCCGGAGGCCAAGAACGTATTGAGGGAAGCCTTCCAGGCGGCGAACCTCCAGGCCGAGATCGAGGTCTACGAGGGTGCCCAGCACGGATGGTGCGCGCTGGATTCCGCCGTGTACCACGAAGAGCAGGCCGAACGGGCGTGGAGCCGCCTCCTCGTTCTTTTCGAGAACGCCTTGTGAGGACCCGGGCGGCCGGTCAGAGTTCGGCCGGCCGCTCGAGGGATCGGATTCGGTTCGCGTCGGCAACGATCACGCGGTCGGCGAGGCTGGCGAAAATCCCTGAATCGACGACCCCGCCGATCAGCTTGAGGTCGCGCTCGAGCGCGGCCGCGTCGCCGATGGGCCCGTGATTCCAGTCGATCACGTGGTTCCCGTTATCGGAAACGAACGGGCCGGAGTCCGCCATGCGCAGGCGCGGTTCGCCCCCCATGGCCCCGAGCCTCGTCATGACGAGGTCCGCCGCGAAGGGAACGACCTCGACGGGAATCGGGACACGCGTCCCCAGTTGGTCGACCAGCTTGCTCGCGTCGACCACAACGACGAATCGGGCCGAGATCCCGGCAACGAGCTTCTCGCGCACGAGCGCGCCACCGAGCCCCTTGACGAGCTCCAGCTTCGGCGACACCTCGTCGGCACCGTCGACGGTCAGATCGAGCGCCCCGGCTTCGCGAAACGTCACCAGGGGGATGCCGACTTCGCGTGCCAGCCGCTCGGAAGCTTCCGACGTCGGGATCGCCCTGACCTCGAGTCCACCCCGCACGCGCCTGCCCAGCTCCCTGATGAAGTGCGAAACCGTCGAGCCCGTGCCGAGCCCGATGGCCATTCCGGACTCGACCTCTTCGAGGGCCGCCACCGCGGCCTGGAACTTGAGCGAGTCCGACACGTCTTCTCTCAGCGGCCGATGAGGTTGAGAAACTCGTTGCGCGTGTTCTGGTCGGTCTTGAACCCGCCGAGCATCGAGCTGGTCACGGTCACCGAATTCTGTTTCTCGACGCCGCGCATGATCATGCAGAGGTGGGAAGCCTCGATCACCACGGCGACGCCTCGCGGATCGATCCTCTCGTTGATGGTTTCGGCGATCTGCATCGTCAGACGCTCCTGAACCTGGAGCCGTTTCGCGAACATGTCGACCAGGCGCGGAATCTTGCTCAGGCCGACGACCCGGCGGTTCGGGAGATACGCCACGTGGCATTTCCCGAAGAACGGCAACAGGTGATGTTCGCACAGGCTGAACACTTCGATGTCCTTCACGATGACCATTTCATCGTAATCAACGTCGAAGAGCGCGCCGTTCAGAATCGTGCCGGGGTCCTGCGCGTAACCCGAGGTCAGATACCGCAGCGAACGGTCGACGCGTTCCGGCGTCTTGACGAGCCCGTCCCGAAGGGGGTCTTCCCCCATCTCGACCAGTATCTTTCGAATCTCTTCGATCACCGGGCCTCTACTCCGTCGGCGCCATCGCCGCGTCGAACGAACCCTTATGGCACATGAAACAATCCGCCTGCCATCCGGTATCCTGAAAGAACGTCGTCTCGTCGAGGGCGATCACCATTTCGGCCATCTGCCGCGCGACGCGTTTCCTTTCCATCTCGTCGGAGGCGAAGTCGCCCTGGACGTGACACTCGAAACAGGTCACGCCGAATTGACGCGTCCATTCCTGCATGGTCTGCTGGATCTCCCGATCCGACATGCCGTTCAGAACCTGGATGTTCTGGAAGACCGAGTCCTGCGCGGACGTCCGGAGCGCCGCGCCGCAGAATGCGAAAACGATGAGGGCGATCGCGAACAGAGATTTCGTCATGTCATTTCCTCCTGACGAAATGGGCACGAAGTCAAAGCAACGATTGTAGCCCGGATTGAGCGACCCGTCTTCCCCCTCCTCGATCTCCTGTGCTATTAGAAAAAGGTTATGCCCATCTATGAGTACAGCTGCCGGAAGTGCGGCGAGGTGATCGAGAAGATCCAGAAGTTTTCCGATCCCCCTCTCCGGAGGCACGCCGGGTGTGGCGGATCGCTCGTGAAGCTCGTGTCGCAGTCGTCGTTCCAGCTCAAGGGCTCAGGCTGGTACGTCACCGACTACGCGGGAAAGGGAAAGAGCGAGGAGAAGGCCGAATCATCCGCTGATGCCGGCGGTGAAAAAGCGACCGAAAAGACTTCATCCGGCGATTCCGCGGATTCCTCGGAGTCCACGAGCGACAAGAGCACCGAAAAGAAGTCGTCGAAGACGACGAGTTCCTCCAAGTCCAAGGCCCCGAAGGCCGGCTGAGTGCCTGCCAACGGCCGACTCGGGAAGATCGTCGAGGCGCTCGAGGAGGCGTATCCCGACGCCGACTGCGCCCTGGGCCACGAGAACTCCCTCCAACTGCTCGTCGCGACGATCCTGTCGGCCCAGAGCACGGACAAGCAGGTCAACCTCGTGACGCCCGCGCTGTTTCGGAAGTACCGGTCCGCAGCGGACTTCGCCCGCGCGGATTCGTCCGAACTCGAGCGCCTGATTCACTCCACCGGTTTCTTCCGCAACAAGGCGAAAAACATCCGGGGCGCCGCGGCCCTCATCCAATCCAAACACGGCGGCCGCGTGCCCGACTCGATGGACGCACTCCTCGAGCTCCCGGGCGTCGCCCGCAAGACGGCCAACGTCGTCCTCGGCGTCGCGTTCGGCAAGGCCGAAGGCGTCGTCGTGGACACGCACGTGACCCGCTTGAGCCGGCGTCTCGGATTCACGAAGGAAACGCGTCCCGAGAAGATCGAAGCCGGCCTGATGAAGAAGATCCCGCGCGACCAGTGGATCGGGATCTCTCACCGGCTGATCCTGCACGGGAGGGGGCCGTGCAAAGCCCGCAACCCGGATTGCCTCAACTGCACGCTCCGGGAGCTGTGCAACGCCCCCGAGAAAAAGGCCGCGGAGAGGAACGCCGCGGAAAGGACCGCGTGATGTCGGAAGCCCTCGAGAAGGTGCAAGCGGAACTCGCCGGGTACGAGCACCCGTTCTTCGAATTCCGGGCCGAAGAAACCGGGGACGGAATCGAAGTGCGCGTGCGTTCCCGCATCGCGGAGGTCCACTCCCCCGAATATCGTTTCACGCTCTCGTTGCGGGAAATCGATCACCCGCAGTTCCGGTGGAGCTTCCAGGGCCTTCTCTACGGCAACTTGAACGACTACATGGTCGAGCTGTTCACGAGGGCTCCGGACGATCCCTGAACAACTCCCGTTGCCGTTTCCGCTCCAGCCGCTCCAGCCGCGATTGGAACCGGCCTTCGTGACCGGCGCGTCGCGATTCGGGCCGCAGGCGATCCAGGGCGTCACGCGTGATGGATGATGCCGCTTCCAGATCGCCGAGGTGGCGCTCCTGAAGCATGGCGGCTCCCTCGTAACCCACCGCGCTGAACTCCGCGTGGGCCATGAGGCGCTCGCACATCTCCAGCGAACGAACCTGGTCTCCCGATCGCCGGTAGAGGACCGAGAGGCGTTCCATCGCGCGGACTTCCAGATCCGGAGGAAGGCCGCCCTCAAGCGCGCGTTCGTAGAAGAGCTGACTCGGCGCGGTCTCCCGGGCGGTATCGAAGACACGCGCCAGAGAGTACTGGTCCGTCGGGGAATCGAACACGGACGGTGGAGAAACGACCATTCGTGCCGCTTCGATCATCAACGCGGCGAGTGAAACGATGTCGTGGACGTGATGGGAAATCACCGATCGCAGTCCCACCGCGTTGGATGACCGCAAGAACTCGAAATAGGCCTGGGGAATCAGCGCTCCGGGAATGTCCGGCCCCCGATCGAATCCCAGGATCCGACGCTCCAGGGCCACGAGGCGGCAGCTCCCGTGCCCCTCGCGCCAGAGACGGCGCGCCATGAACAACAGGTCCAAATGGCCGAGGTGGGTGAACGGCGAAGGAACCCGCGTCAAGATGGCCCGCGTCTCGACGAGCGGGGCATCGAAGGATTGACCGTTGTACGTGACGAGCAGATCGAAGTCCGCCATCCGGCCGGCCACCGCTCGGAGCATGGACGGCTCCTCATCGAAGTCGCGGATCAGGTACTGTTCGACCTCGAACCCGTTCGCGGAGAAGAATCCGACCCCAACCAGGAACGGACACATTCCCGTCCCGCCGGAAATACCGGTCGTTTCCGTGTCGAGGAACGCGATCCGCCCGAGCGCCGAGGGAAGGGCGAGACCCGAGCGGGACAGCTCGATCAAGCGCGCCAGATGATCGGGAGTGAGTGAATCCAGACGCACGCGGCCGTGGCAATACTCCGGCGGGAAACGCCGGTGCATGCGGTAGTGCCGACCCTGGGCCGTCCTGACTTCTTCGCCGTCGGGAAGCGGCATCGTCGATATCGGAGGCGTTGCGCCGCGGGCCGGGGCCTTTTCCTCGGAAAGCAGGCGCAACTGGCTCGAGATCGAGAACACATCGGTATCGCGCGGATCCCGTGATCGGCGCAGACGATCGAGCTGCCGGCCGAAATTCACGCCTGGTCCCGGTCCCGGCCGTCGAGCAAGGATTGGAGGATGGCCAGCGATGGCGGCTTGGCGCCCGGATTGGGACCGACACAGGACGGACACCCGGTCTCGCATGGACAGCGTTCGATGAGGGCCCGCGTTTCCGCCAGGATCCTCTCGCGCATCTCGTAGAGCGGCCGGCTCAGGCCGATGCCTCCCGGATAGTTGTCGAAGATGTAGATCGTGGGTTCGTGTCCGGCCTCGGCGCCGGCCGAACCCGGCACGGGAGAACGATCGGGAGCATTCAATCCCGTCTCGAACGCGGTTCCCAGATCGCGCCGGTCGCACATCAGCAAGACGGTCGCGACCTCGGCCAGCGCGTGCCCGATCCCGAAGACGCCGTCGAGCCGCTCGGAATGGGAGGACCCTGCCGTTTCGAGAGCGCGGCGCGGAACGGTGAGCCAGTACGCGGTGGTGTGCATCTCCACGGTCGGCATGCTCAGCTCGCCGGAGCCGACGTTCTCCATCGTCGCGAATCGGATCTTCTTGAAGCCGACGACCTGATGCGCGACATGCACTTCACCGTGGGAGTGGCAACCCTCCCGGCCTCCGGTGTCCAGCGGGTTGACGCGCGTGTAGGTGATTGCGTCGGTGTAGTACTCCGAGTCCACCTCGCGGACATACGCGCGACGCTCCTCCACGTCGAGATCGTGAACGTAATACTTCTGCCCCTGGTGGAGGTAGATGGCCTTCTGGTGCAAGGTCGTGAACGCACTGGAGTAGTCGACCTCGCCAATGATGCGGGGCTCGCCGGTCGTTTCCACCACGAGGAAGTTGTCCGAACTGACGCTGCGGAGCGAGATCTCGTCGGCGGGATATTGGTCGCTGGTCCAGTACCACCGGCTCGCCGACTTGTGGACGAATCCGCGTTCGGCCAGATACTCGAGGATCTCCCCGACATCGTGCCCTCCGAAGCGCTCGGTCTCGGAGAACGGGAGCTCGAACGTGGCGCATTGGAGGTGGGAGATCAGGATGTGGATGTTTTCGGGATTGATCCGTCCGGCCTCCGGGGATTGTTCCAGGAAATACTCCGGATGGGTCACGATGTACTGATCGATCGGAGAGCTCGAAGCCACCAGGACGCCGACCGCGCTCCCGCTCTTGCGGCCGGCTCGTCCGAGGCGCTGCCACGTCGACGCCACGGTTCCCGGATAGCCGGCCAGGAGCGCCACGTCGAGCGAACCGATATCCATGCCGAGTTCGAGTGCGTTGGTCGACACGACGCCACGGATCCGTCCCTCGCGTAGTCCGCGCTCGATCCGGCGGCGGTCGTCCGGAAGGTAGCCTCCACGATACCCCACGACCTGCTCCTCTTCTCCGGGCCCGGCCGGGAAGTCTTCTTTCAGGTACCGGACGAGGATTTCGGTGATCAGCCGGCTGTTGGCAAAGATGATCGTCCCCTTCATCATCCCGAGGAATCCACGGGCGATGCGGCGCGCCTCCTTGACGTAGGAACGGCGGATGCCGAGATGACGATTGACGATCGGAGGGTTGTAGAAGAAGACGTGCTTTTCGGCTTCCGGAGCGCCGCTCTGGGAAACGATCTCGAAGTCCCGGCCGGTCAGCCTCCGGGCCAATTCAGCGGGGTTCCCAATCGTCGCCGACGCGCACACGAACCGCGGACGGCTCCCGTAGAACCGGCAGATGCGCTCCAGACGACGGAGGACGTTGGCCAGGTGGCTGCCGAACACGCCGCGGTAGGTGTGGAGTTCGTCGATGACGACGTATTCGAGGTTCTCGAACAACCGGGTCCACTTCGTGTGGTGCGGAAGGATCCCCTTGTGCAGCATGTCCGGGTTCGTGAGCACGATGTGGGCGCGATCACGAACCGCCGCCCGGGCGTCGGGAGGCGTATCCCCGTCGTAGGCGTGGATTCGGACCTTTCCTCCGAGGGCGTCCGACCACTCGACGAGATCGTCCAACTGGTCGTAGGTCAATGCCTTCGTCGGGAACAGGTAGAGGGCGCGCCGGTCGGCGTTCTGGAGAATCCCCTGAAGAACCGGAAGGTTGTAGCACAGGGTCTTCCCCGAAGCCGTCGGCGTCAGGACGACGACATCGCGACCCCGGGTGGCGTGGGAGAAACATTCCGACTGGTGCGCGTAGAGTTGGGATATGCCGCGCGCCCCGAGAAATCGGACGATCCCGGGTTCGAGATCGCCGGGAAGGTCGACCGAACGCGCCGGCCGTGCGGGGATGTGGTGATATCCCGTCACCGAGGGGTGGGTGCCGAAACGCGCCAGGAACTCGCCGGCCTCGGCCAGGGACACCGCCCCCGGCGGCGCGAGGGACTCTTCCTTGAGCCGCATCCCGAAGTCCGAGCGCATAGGTTCTTAAGGTCTCGCGTCGAAGAGCCAGATCAGGTCCCCCATCCTCCCCGATCGCGTGGAGGTCCCGATCGGTTGGCGTATGATGGGAGATCACGTTCACGTTGGAGTGCTTCCCCGAAGGGACGACAAACTGATGAAAATACAGCTTTCCTACACTGCACCACACAAGATCAAGACCGACCTCCTCGCCGTTGTCCTCGACAAGGAGACCCTGTTCCACGACCTGGGGCGGACGTCGCTCGCCGACACGGTCGACCGGGTTCGCACCGAAATCGATGCGAAAACATTGCGGCGCCCGTATTTCGCTCCCCAGGCCCCGCGGAGTGAGGCGGCGAACGTCATCGTCCGCTCCACCGGATTTGAAACGGGCCAGAACTCCTGGGAGGCTCTGAAGACGGCGGTGGCCAGGATCCTTCGCGAAGCCCGCGACCGCGGCCTCCGAAACGTCGCGGTCGTGATGAACACGCCCGACGCCGCGCCCTACATCGGGAAAGCGGTCGAAGGAGCGATTCTGGGCACCTATACGTTCGCGCCCTACAAGAAGGAGAACCAGGAAAAAAAGAAGGACTTCGACGGCATGCGCCTGGATATCGTGGCGCTCGAGGGAGAGGACAAACGGAATCGCGCCACCGTCGACCGGTATTCGATCGTCTCGAACGCGGTCAACATGGCGCGGGACCTGATCAACGAACCGGGGGGCGTGGCCACGCCGGCCTACCTGGTGGAGGCGGCTCGCAAGGTCGCCAGAGAATCCCGGCTCGACCTGAAAGTGTGGGATGCGCGGAAGCTCGGCAAGGAAGGGTTCAACGGCCTGATCGCGGTCGGCAAGGGAAGCGCCCACCCCCCGGCCATGATCCGCCTGCTCTATCGCGCGCCGAAGTCGCGCCACACGCTGGCACTGGTCGGAAAGGGCGTGACGTTCGACACCGGCGGCATCTCGCTCAAGCCGCCGGAGAAGATGTGGGAGATGAAGGGCGACATGTCCGGAGGCGCCGCCGTGCTCGCCGCGATGAAGGCCATCGGGAAACTCAAGCCGCCGGTCAACGTCGTCGGCATCGTTCCCGCTGCCGAGAACAGCCCCGACGCGAATGCCCAGCGCCCCGGGGATATTTTCCGCGCGAAAAACGGCAAGACCGTCATGGTGGACAACACGGACGCCGAGGGCCGGCTGGTCCTCATCGACGGGTTGTTCGTGGCCGGACAGGAGAAGGCCACGCACATCGTCGACGCGGCAACGCTGACCGGCTCGTGCGTCCGTGCTCTGGGTCCAAGCATCGCGGGGATCATGGGAAACTCGCCCGAGTTGATCGAGGCCATCATCGCGTCGGGGAGAAATCACGGCGAAAGCTATTGGGAACTACCTCTGCCCGAGGAATACAAGGAGATGCTGAAGACGCCCTACGCCGACATCAACAACGTCGGTGGGGCGCTGGCTGGAGCCTCGACCGCGGGTCTTTTCCTCCAGGAGTTCGTGCCGGAAAACACGGCATGGGCGCACCTGGACATCGCCGGTCCTTACTTGGTGGACAAGAACTGGAAGTACTACGAACCGGGCGGGGTCGGGTTTGCCGCCAAGACCATGGTCGACCTGGCCGAGAGGTTCGGCGAGTATTTCCGATGAAGGAGTACCGGGAGCAGTTGGAACGGTACCAATTCCAGATGGGGCCGGCACGGGGCAGACTGGCCACCGCGCTGGATATCCTCACCGATTCGCTGGCGCTGGTGGGGCAACACGGGGTGTATTGCCGAAGCGCGGGCCGACCGGATCAGCAGGCCATGGACATCAAACGGATCATAAATCAGCTCGAAGACTCTAAAGAACTGATAATAGATACGTTAGAGGAATTAGGGCGCCAGAGGGGTCCGGAGGGCTGAGCACAGGGAATTTCAGTTGACAACGTTTTTTCATTTTTGGGTTGCAAAAAATTTGCGCCCTCGTGGTAATCTCCCGAAACGCGCCGTTCATTCATCAGCATTCGGCGTTTCGATATTCTGTATCGGCGTCTGGCAAGGTTTCGGATAGCCCGAAAATGACAACAGCGGCTCAATGAATTCTGAGAATTCATTGTCAGGAGGACAAATCAGAATGGAACCGAAGAGCTTCGACGGAATGGAATTGGAGATCAACCCGCAGATCGAAGAGCTGGAAGAGAAGATCGCACCCGGGTTCTTCTTCGACACGGTGTGGCCGTTCCCCGGACCGGGAGGTTGGGGACGCTGATCCGGCATCTCGCCCGATAACCGACGACACTGGAGCCCCCGGCCGAAAGCCGGGGGCTTTCGCTTTCCCGGCTCCGGCTTCGGGTGTCTCCGCGATGGTATGATCGTCGGGGATGAAGCTCGGATTGACCGACCACATCGACTGCGCCCACTTCCTTCCCGGCCATCCGAAGTGCGGGCAGCTTCACGGACACACCTACAAGGTCGAGATCATCATCGACGGCGAAGTCGGCTCCGACGGGATGGTCATCGACTTCGACCGAATCAAAGCCGATCTCCGGACCGTTCTGGATATTTACGACCATCGCTCGTTGAACGACTTCCTCGAGGTCCCTTCCGTCGAGAACATTTGCACCATGTTGCGGGCGAAACTCGAAGAACGGCTCCGGTTCGCGTTCGTGCTCCGCGTCTGGGAAGGAGCCGGCAAGTGGGCCGAAGCCTGAAGGCGAACCAAGAGGCAC
>CAZTTI010000297.1:0-2648 GCA_964615925.1 uncultured Solibacteraceae bacterium | reverse complement strand
CTTCCCGGCCGCGCGGATCACGTCCCGCAGGGCTTCCACGTCCAGTTCGCTTCGGACGAAGCTCAGCGCGATCGTGTCCACGCCCTCCTCGAGCCCGAGGTTCGCGTCGTGGAGGTCCTTCTCGCTGAGGGACTCCACCTCCACATGGGCCGAAGGCAGGTTGACGCCTTTGTGGGAACTGAGCGTCCCCCCGACGACCACGCGGCAGTGCACCTCAGGCGCTTCGATCCGATCGACCACGAGCTCGATCATCCCGTCGGCAAGCAGGATTCGATGACCCACCTGGACCTCGTTGGAGAGAGTCTTCAGAGAGACGCTTGCCCGATGCGTGTCGCCGACGACGGGTTCCGAGGTCAACGCGAACGCCGCTCCGCGTTCCAACCATACGTTGCCGTGATCGATCCTTCCGATGCGGACCTTCGGCCCCTGCAGGTCCTGGAGGATGGCGACCGGGAGGCCCATTCGACTGCGGATGGCCTTGATCCGCCGGATCAGGTCGCGATGATATTCCGCCGTACCGTGCGAGAAATTGATCCGGGCCACATTGGCCCCCATCTCGAACATGCGCTCCAGCATCTCGTCAGAATCACAGGCCGGTCCGATCGTGCACACCAGCTTCGTTCGTCTCATTGGACTCCTTCAGGCTCCTTCCTCGGGCGGGCGGCCAGGATCATTATGGCCCATTTCGATCCGTGCCGCGGTGACCGGAACATGCGGTCCACACGGCTGGCGAAGCCGTCGCGCGACCCTCCCGCGGCCCGTTTCGTCTTGTGCTACAATCCTTCGGTTTACCCGTCGTCCGGACCTTTCAGGAGGCCGCCGGACCCGAACCAGCCACACGACCAGAGGAATCCACGTGATCGAGAAAGGAGCCACCATCCAGCCGGCCGAGGGAAAGCTCGGCGTTCTCATTCCCGGAATCGGGGCGGTCAGCACGACGTTCATCGCGGGAGTCGAAGCGATCAAGAAGCAGCTCGCGAGCCCGATCGGATCCCTCACCCAGTTGGGCACGATCCGGCTCGGCAAGCGCACCGACCGGCGGGTTCCGCTGATCCGCGACTTCGTCCCGCTGGCCGGGCTCGGCGACCTGGTCTTCGGCGGATGGGACATCTTCGAGGACTCCGCCTACGACGCCGCCGTGAAGGCCGGCGTGCTGGAACCGTCGATCCTCGATCAGGTCAAGGGCGAACTTTCCGAAATCCACCCGTGGAAGGCCGTCTTCAGCCGCGACTACGTCAAGAAGCTGGATGGCAAGCACGTCAAGACCGGGGCCTCGAAGATGGACCTGGCCGAGCAGGTCGTGGCCGATATCCAGGGCTTCCAGAAGGATCATGGCCTCGCCAGGACGGTCATGATCTGGTGCGGCAGCACGGAGGTCTACCTGACGCGCCAGCCCGTGCACGAATCCCTCGAAGCGTTCGAAAGGGGCTTGCGGGAAAGCCATCCGGCGATCGCCCCGAGCATGATCTACGCGTACGCTGCACTCAAGCTGGCGATCCCGTTCGCCAACGGCGCTCCCAACCTGACCGTCGACGTGCCCGCACTGGTCGAGCTGGCCCAGAACAACGGCGTCCCGGTCTGTGGAAAGGACTTCAAGACCGGCCAGACACTGATGAAGACGATCCTCGCTCCGGGCTTGAAATCACGCATGATCGGGCTCGCCGGGTGGTTCTCCACCAACATCCTGGGCAACCGCGACGGCGAAGTCCTCGACGACCCGGAGTCATTCAGAACCAAGGAAGAGAGCAAACTCAGCGTTCTGGACCAGATCCTCCAGCCGGACCTCTACCCCGAACTCTACGGAAACTTCTACCACAAGGTCCGCATCAACTACTATCCGCCGCGCGGGGACAACAAGGAAGGATGGGACAACATCGATATCTTCGGATGGATGGGCGCTCCCATGCAGATCAAGATCGACTTCCTGTGCCGGGACAGCATCCTCGCGGCGCCGCTGGTCCTGGACCTCGTCCTCTTCCTCGATCTGGCCCAGCGATCGGGCATGCACGGGATCCAGGAATGGCTCAGCTTCTACTTCAAGAGCCCGATGAGCGCACCCGGGCTCTATCCCGAGCACGACTTGTTCATTCAGTTGATGAAGTTGAAGAACACGCTGAGGTACCTGCGGGGCGAGGAACTGATCACCCATCTCGGCATGGAATATTACGACTGAACGAGATCGGGCCTTTTCGTTTGACCAATCCCGGTTCGGATCGTCCATAATCGAGTGAAGATCGAGCGGTACCGGGGGTCGTCTTCACTTTCGAATCGCTCCCGGAGGGAATCCGAAGTGCATCCAAATCTCAGCCGAAGATTGATCCTCGCGGCTCTCGCGATTTCCGTGTGTTCGCTCTCGGCCCGGGCCCAGGAATTCGAATCGAAGGCGGAATACGACGCCTATCTGGCCGTCTACGAAGAACAGGACCCCGCCACCAAGGTCGCGCTGGGCGAAGCGTTCCTCCGCGATTATGCCGAATCCGACGCTGCTCGCGTGACCTATCAGCTGCTGGTCGCGACCCACTATGCTGAACGCAATTGGGAAAGCCTGCTCGACGCCGCCAAGCGTTTCGATCGTGCGTTTCCGGACGCCGACGACGAAACACGGATGTTCATTTACCAACGCGCGATGGCCGCCGGCCAGCAGGTCC
>CAZTTI010000296.1:0-11036 GCA_964615925.1 uncultured Solibacteraceae bacterium | reverse complement strand
GGGCACAGGTCCCGCCATCCACCGATGCCGTGCTTTCCGGACGGGTCCAGGATATCTCCGGGGCGGTGATGCAGTTCGCCGACGTCCTGGTCTACGAGGCCAGCGGGGACGAGCCCGTCGCCGCCGGAGTGACGGACGACTCCGGGAATTTCCGGTTCGACCTCCCCATCGGCACGTATCGCGTCGACGTCGTCGCGCCGGCTTTCCAGACCTATTCCCGTGAACACGAGTTGCGGATCGGAATGGACCCGCTCGAGATCACGCTGAACCTCGAAGCGATCACCACCCAGGAAGTCGACGTGAACGCCACCCTCGACGAACTGATCGCGGACACGTCGATGAGCCTGATGTCCACGACGCTCTCCGGGGATGAACTGCTCGGGCTTCCCGACTCCGAAGACGAGTTGGCCATGTACCTGATGCTCCTGGCCGGTGTCGACACCACCGGGGACTTCGAAGAGGACATCATCAGCAACTTCATCATCGACGGGTTCGACGACGGGCGGCTCCCGAGCATCGATCAGATCTCTCAGATCATCATCGATCCGAACACGCTGAGCGCGGACGGCGGCGGGCCGCGGATTGAGATCGTCACGCGGCCGGGGACCGACCGCTGGAGGCGGTCCGTGGAGTTCGGCTTTGCCGACGAGTCGCTCAACGCGCTCACGCCGGGAGAGAGGCGCAAGGAACCGCGCCAGACGCGGGACCTGGGGCTCGAGGCCAGCGGCCCCGTGATTCCCGGTTTTCTCGAGCTGGAACTGGATTTCTCGACCCGGGTCGACGAAAACGCGGCCAATTCGCTCCGGGCCATCACGCCCACCGGAGATCTCTTTCAGGGGGTTGTCCGGCCGGAGCGGGAGAAGGAGTTCGGCATCGAGGGCGAGATGGCGATCTCCGACACGCATACGCTCAGTGTCGGCTACCAGTATGAGACGAGCCGCGGGGAGAACAGCGGCGTCGGTGGGTTCACTCTGCCCGAGCGCGGCAGCGACGACCAGGGCAGCCAATGGTCGGTCGACGTGCGCAACCGGATGTTCGGCGACAACCACACCAACGACCTGCGCTTCCGCATCGGCAGCGACCACGAGCAGGAGGTGCCCATCACGGAGGGATACGCCTACGACGTTGCCGATGCGTTCCGCGGCGGCGGAGGGACGAACCGCAGCATCGAGGAGTCGCTGACCTACCAGGTCGAGAACCGGCTGCGATGGGAGAGCGCACTGTGGCGGCTCGAGTGGGGCGCCGAGGTCGAATACACCCGGGACAAGGAGATCTCTGAGGACAACTACAACGGGACCTTCGAATTCGCGAGCCTGCACGACTACTGCTATGCCACGGGTTTCGGCGGCGTGAACTGCCAGCCGACGCAGCAGATCGTGGAAGCCGCGCTCGCCGCCGGCCAGGTTTCCGTCTTTACCGATGCGCGGGGACAAGCAATCGAGATTACCGGAATCCCGGAGACGTTCACCCAGACCTCGGGCGACACGTTGACCGAACTCCAGGACATCGAGTTCCAGACGCACTTCCAGGCCGATCGCGGGTTCGGCGAAGACGCGAGCCTCCGTCTCGGTGTGTCTTACGACGTGACGAACCGGTCCATCGACTACGCGCGGATCAATCCAACCGTGAATTTCCAATACCGGTTCACCGAAGACACGCTCGTCAGTGTCGGCGGCCGTCTGAGCTTCAGCGATTTCCGGAGCTACAACACGCTCGCGCGCCCGCAGCGCTACCTCGAGATCTCGCTCCCCTCGTTCCCGAACCCGTTCGAGGGAGGAAACGTGACGGAGGTGACCGAGGAAACCGAGTCGGACTATGTTCTCGACGACGACTATCAGTCGCCGTACTCCTTCAGCCCGCAGGTGAACCTGAACCAGGACCTGCCGGGAGGGATCCGCCTTCGCCTGTCTTACAACTGGAACCTCGGCGTCCATCAGCAGCGGACGCGGAACATCAACGCGCCGTATCCGGGGACGCCGCTTCCCGACGAGATCCTCGACCTCCCGCGCGACGAGCGGCAGGACGTCATCGACCGCATGCGGCCGCTTTATCCCGTCGTCGGCAACATCTATCAAATCGAGTCGACCGGCCGTTCGGTCAGCCATGGATTCCGTGTCGGCCTCCAGCCCCGCCGGGACCTGGAGTTCCTGGCCATGCGGCTCTCCGGGCAGATCGACTACCGGTACAACACCGGCCAGGACGACAACGACTTCAACAACCCCTACGTCCGGGAGTGGGGGCCGAGTACCCGCCGCCATCAGGTTCAGTCCCAGTTCCGTATCCGCATGCCCGAGGAGATCGGGTTCGACAATCCTTTCTTCGCGTCGCTGGCCCGCGCCACCTACGCCGGCACGAATTTCAACTTCAACTTCCGGGCCAACACCGGCAACCTGTACAGCATCCGGAGCGGCGTCGATCTGAACGGCGACCAGTCGACGCGCGATCGCCCTCCGGGTGTGGGGCGGAACACGGAAACCGGCCCGGGAAGCTGGGGCCTCGACATGACGTTCACCAAGGAGTTCTACGTCGGATCGCCCGCCAACGAAACCGGTGGCGAAACCCGGCCGCGGCGGGGCCGCGGCCCGCGCGCGGGCGAAGCCCGGATGCGTTTCCAGGCGCGGGTGAACAACCTGCTCAACCACAGCCAGCCGCGGGCCTACAGCGGCGTCCTCACGTCACCGTTTTTCGGCCAGCCCACGGGGTATTCGGGCGGGCGAACCGTCAGCCTCTCGATGAATCTGGATTTCTAGTTCTTCCTCGCACTCTCCAACTTGAAAGCGGCCTCCGGGCCGCTCTTTTTTCGAGCGAGAGTGCTAAAGTGAAGAGATTCCGGTGCGTGGCCGCCCATCCGCGTTCCGGATCGAGGGGTCCCATGCCTTCCCGGCCAACCCAACCCAACGGAACTTCCAAGCTCGAAGACGCCATCGCGACGCTGATTCAGAATCAGGCGGTCTTCGTATCGGCCACGACCGAGTACCGGCGCGACATCACGAGGATCGAATCGGAACTCGCCCAGATTCGGACACTCCTCCTCCGTCACGAACGAGCGATGGCGGACTTGGCCGAAGCCCTACGCGAAAGAATCGGCTTCAAACCTTCCTGAATCGGTTATTGGCTCCATAGGCACGATTTCTTGACTAGCTGAAGCATCTAGTAAAGAATGTGTTATTAGCTGGATTGCCAGGAACGTATTCGTGACCAGAAAAACAGGCACCGACATCCGGACGACGGTGGCGGGAGAAGAGGTCGCGGCCTTCGTTCCTGCGCCGCTTCCGCCGGGCGCGCCCGCTCTGGTCCTCGAAGGGCCGGCGCTCGAGCGCCTCGGTGTGGCCAACCATGCCCTGGTCCGTCTGGACCTGGCGGGCGGGATGGTCCCTTCCCTCGACTGGTTTATCTATGCCTTCGTGCGCAAGGAAGCCGTCGTTTCCTCGCAGATCGAAGGCACCCAGGCGACGCTCGTGGACCTGTTGACGTTTGAAGCCGAAGAGGACCACGGTCCACCGGACGTGGACGTTGAGGAGGTCTGCAACTACCTGGATGCACTCGAGTACGCACGGGGCCAACGGGCCAGGCCGGGTGGGCTGCCGCTCTCGATGCGCCTGCTCAACGAGACGCACCTTCGGCTCATGCGGGGCGTCCGCGGCCATGACAAGCAACCCGGTGAAATCCGGCGAAGCCAGAACTGGATCGGCGGGAGTCGCCCGGGCGATGCCGTTTACGTCCCGCCGCCGCCGCACCTGTTGGGAGAGCTCCTTTCGGACTTCGAAAAGTACATCCATGCACAGGACGACATCGCGCCACTGGTGCGCGTGGGCCTCGTTCACGCCCAGTTTGAAGCGATTCACCCGTACCTCGATGGGAACGGGCGCATCGGCCGCCTGGTCGTCACGCTCCTGCTCGAGGAGTGGAACTTGCTCACGAAGCCACTCCTCTACCTGAGCCTCTTCTTCAAGCGGCATCGAGACGAATACTACCGCCGACTCAATGCCATTCGGACCGACGGCGATTGGGAAGCCTGGATCGACTACTTCCTGGACGGCGTCGCCACCATCGCCGACGAGGCCGTCTTGTCTGCGCGGGCTGTCTTTGAACTTGTCGCTCGAGACCGCACACGGGTCCTCGAACACGCGGGGGGCTCCCTCGCCGCGGCGCGGCTCTTCGAACTCCTGCCCCGTCATCCGATCGTTTCCGTTGCCTGGGCGATTCAACACCTCGGTGTGAGCAAGCCCACCGCGGGCCGCGCCGTCGGGGCGCTCGAGAATGCCGGCGTCCTGGTCGAGATCACCGGCAAAAAGCGCGACCGGCTGTGGGCCTATCAGCGCTACCTGGACATTTTGCGGGCCGGCACCGAGCTCGAAACAGGCCGTCGCGAGTTTCGGTCTTCGTTTGCTGCCGACAATGCCCGCACGGTCAGGGAAGAGTAGTCCTTCCGTCTTTCCTCTTGAACTTGCACCATCGAGAAGGGACCATTCCATCTATATTCGTAGGGGCCCCGGGATTTCGCGTTCGATCGAATTTTCTTTCGACGACGGGCGAACTGCGGCGCTCCGGTCACTGTCTCAATATTTGACACTAAGGTGACGCCGGATCGGGTGGTGGTCGCCCGTCGGCCGAAGAAATCATCGCGCACCGTCAGGATGATGGGCGCAGTCAGGAGAACGGAGGACGAAGGATGGTCCCCAAGAATTCAATTTTACGAAAAACTAGAAAAGATCGCGGATTTTCACTGCTCGAACTGCTGATCGTCGTCGCCATCATCTTGATCATCGCGACGATTGCGATCCCGAGCCTGCTGCGGTCGCGCCAGGCGGCCAACGAGTCGAGCGCCATCGCCACCCTGCGCACACTGAACACGCAGGAAGTGACCTACATGTCGACGAATCGCGGATCGTTCGGCGAGATCGAAGACCTGATGGCGGCGGGCCTCATCGACGAGCGGTTCATCGGAGCCGTTTCCGGATACGAATACGACATCACCGTGTCGGGAACGGGAAACACGGATTACGTCATCGTCGCGACGACGATCTCCGAAAACATGGGGCGGTTCAGCTACTACACCGGGCCCGATCTCGTCGTCCGCTACTCCGGCGGCGACTATGCCGGACAACCGGTTCAGTAGTCACTCCCGAGGCGGGGGCGCGGTCCGGCAAGGTGTGGGGTTCCACCCCGACCCGTCGGGCTCGCGTTTGAACTGCGTACTCGTGTAGAACGGCTGCGTCAGATACTCCGGATCTTCGATGACGGTCACGACGTGGAGCCACTCGTCGCCATTGGTGTATGTCGGCAGCCGGTGGAAATATTCCGTGACCGAGGCGTTTTCGCTGTACGGAACCCCGTTCTTGCGCAGGTAGCCTTCTCTGAAGCTGGTCGTCCGAACGACCAGCGTGCCTCCTTCATCCAGCGAATCGAACGGCGCGGGACCTCCGCGCTGGCCGCGGCCGCCGCCGCCCGGCGCGATCGGTCCGGTGCTGTTGCCGATCTGGGCCCGTGTGTTCCCGCCCCGGCCACGGGGAGGCGTTTCCCACTCGGCGATCGAATGCCCCTGCCACGTCAACTCGTCCGACGGCGGCGCCTCGCCGAAGTGCAGGAGCCGCGTCTGCGTGCCCGCATCGAAATCCAGTTGGAGCGTGTCGCCGTCGTCCCATGCGATTCGAATGCGGCCGGGTTGCCGGATGATGCCGCCGACGCCAAAGGCCTTGCACTCGAGCCCGTTGGCGTTGTCGGCATTCAGATCCCAACCATCGGCCGCTTCGCGTCCGTTCCCATTGAGAGGAACGCTTTCGTAATCCCCCGGCCGCGGCGTCGCCATCCGGTGGCGCCAGTCTTCGCTGACGACCGACACCCAATAACCGGTCAGGTCCACCGGTGCGGCCTCCCGCGCGGACGGGCCCTGGGGAAGCGGCGGCGTGGCCCTGAACTCGGGGGCGGCAACCACGGCCGTGATGGAGAGCGCGAGCCAGGCGATCAACGTTTGAACGCGCATCTATTCCTCTCCCGGCGCCGAACCGGACAATGCCCTGTAGAGCGCGCTGACGAACTCTCGGCCTTCGGCTTCACCGTACCGCGTGTCGTAGTCGAGCGACGGCTCGGTGCCGAGGACCTGGGGGAGCGTCATCCCCTCGTCGATCAGGGCGTCGACGCGGTCCCGGATGATGACGATCATGTCGCGGTATTCGACGAGGTCGGCTTCGTTCGAAAGTCTGCCATGTCCAGGGATGACGCGCGTGCCCCCGTCCTGGAGCCATGCGGGGACGGCGATGTCGATCATCTCGTTCAGGCCCGCGATGAAGCCGTCGACGCCGCCGTCGACACTTTCATCGATGCGGGGATACGCCGTTGTCGTGAATAGGTCGCCCGATACGAGGACGTCGGAACCCCGGAAGTGCACCGCGACGTCGCCGTCGGTATGGCCGGACGGGAAGTGGTAGAGGAAAATCGCCTCGTCGTTGAAATAGAAATCCCGCCACGGTTCGAAAAACGTGTTGAGGGGCCACTCGGTGATGGGCCGTTCGGCTTCCGACATCCGGAGCAGGACGGTCTCGTTCGCAATGATCGCGGCCGGGTTCCCGTTTACCGTCACTCCAGCCTGCGAGAGCGTGGCGTTCGCCCCCGTGTGGTCGGTGTGCACGTGCGTGTTGATGATCCACCGGATCGGGCCGTTGGAGAGTTCCCGGACGTGCGCCAGAACCTCGTCACCCATGGCCGCGCTTCCCGGGTCGACGACGATCACGCCGTCTTGCCCGATCTGGACGGCGACGTTGGCCGCGCCTCCGACGATCGCGTACACGTTCCCGCCCACGTGAACGGATTCCAGGTCCTGACCCCAGGCCGCGGGGCCGAGGGCGAGAGCCAGCGCCAGGGCGGGAAGTCTCACGGCGCGCCCTCCTCGATCATCTCCTCGAGCACGGGCATGTATTCCGGATACGTCGTCTCGGCGCCCCCGATCACGGCTTCCAGCGGCAGGCCGAACGTGTCGGCCCACTCGGAAAGGAACGGGTTCTCCCCGGGCAGGTAGTGGGGCACGAGGTGCCGGTCCTGAGGAACCTCCATCACGTATTCGCAGTTGTAGAGCCAGTTGGTGTTGCCCCGTTCCATCCGCTCGAACTCCTGGCTCAGGACGTAAGGTTCGGAGAGGTAGACCGGATCGTCGATGATCATGACGTGGGAGAGGATGTTCCCGTGCCGGATGTAGTGTTCGGTCAACGTCGTCCGGTCGCTCGAGGGGATCCCGCTGCGGCGGTAGAACTCTTTCTTGATATGGGTCGTCCGGACGGTCAGGATGTCGCCGTTCCATTCGCCGGTGGAGAATCCGGAGAACGTGTGTTCGGCATGCTCGGGCGGGTGCCCGCGTCCATCCATCCAGATCGTCCGGCTTTGCATGTAGGTTCCGATATAGATGTTGTAAGCGATGATCTCCTGGGAGAACGGATCTTTTTCTTCCCAGATGCGGAACTGCAGCGGACCGCGATAGATGTGGGCCACGTTGTACGGCTGGCACTGGTGTTCGAGGACGTTGACGCGCCGGACGTCCCACGCTTGGGCGTAGCGGCGCGCCGCCTCGTTCAGGGGGACGCCCGTGAAGTCGCCGTTGACGTCTCCCGGGACCCGGTCGTCGAAGTCCTCGTGGTAACGTCCGGCCCATTCGCCGGAGATGTTCAGTTGGGCGCCGGCCGGGAGGACAACGGCGAGGAAAAGGAATGGAACCGCGATCGTGCGCGAGAGGGTCATGCCGGCGGGCTCAGTTGAAGGTCTCGTCCGGAGCTTGTCCCCATCCGTACCCGTCGGAAAGCCGCCGCAATGAGAGCATCCGGATCCGGAAGTCGCTGGCGACGCGACCGGGGTTGCCCACGATCGTCACTTCGTCGCCCGCCCTCAGGGTGGCGCTGGTCACACCCTGTTGCCCGAGTTGTCCCGCGCCTCCCCACTCGATGGCCCAACGTTGTATCTCGCCCGTGTCGTCGGGAGCCTGGACATGGACGAACGAGTGGGGGTTGCGGAACTGGAACGAGATCAGCGTTCCCGTGATCTCGATCGTGCGGTCCTCGAAGTAGGTGGCCGCGAAGGAATGATGGGCCTCCATGGTCGATCGGCCGATCCAAAGTCCGGCGGCCAGGACGGCGGCCGTGATCACGCCCCTCGATAGACATGTGCGCATCAAATGTTCCTCCGCGGCCTATTCGATCCGTTCACGAACGGTGTCCACAATCGCGTCCGCCCACCGGCGGTATCCTTCTTCGTTTGGATGCAGGCCGTCAGGAAAGACCGCGGTCGACAACGTTCCATCCGGTTCCAGGAAGACCTCGCCGATGTCCATGAAGTGGACGTTCGGATCGGATTCGGCGAGAGCGGCAAGTCCCGTGTTGATCTCCGCAATCGAGGCCCGCATCGGCGTGTCCGCCTCGGCGCCGCGAGGGAAAACGCCCAGAACGAGGACCTCTGCCTGGGGCTGCCGCGCGCGGTACTCGGCGATGATGGCGGCGTTGCCCGCAACGATGTCGGCGTTCTCGTTACGGTTGATGTTGTTGGTCCCGAGCATGTGGACGATGAGTTGGGCCTCGAAGCCCTCCAATTCGCCGTTCTGAACGCGCCACAGGACACCCTGCGTCGTGTCGCCGGCGATGCCGAAATTGGCCGCGTTGAGCGGGGCGAAGTGTTCGTTCCAGAGCGCTTCGCCGCCGCGCGCCCACCAGTCGGTGATCGAGTCGCCCATGAACAGCAGATCGATGTTGCCTCCCATGGCAATGGCCAGGAAGTCGTCGTGCCGGTTCATCGCGAACGGTTCCTGCGGTTCGGTGGCGGGCCCGAGCGGCGGGAAACCGCGGCCGCGGCCCCGCTGCGCGAGACCCGGGTCGACGGAAAGAACTCCCATCGTCAGGACGAACAGGGTAACGAGCAGGCGGCGGGCGAAGGTCGCGCGCATGGTTGCTTCCTCCAGTGGACGGACGTCGTTTACTGCCGGGATCGTACCTGAGAAGGCCGTGTCAAGTCCACGTTCCTGCATCGTCGAACCGTCGGCCGACGCCGATCAGGACCGGGGTGTGAACTTGCGCCAGACGGAATCGATCAGTCCGGTCGAGGAAATCATCGCGACGGCGACGGTGACGTTGTCGGTGCCGCCGGCTTCGATGGCCAACTCGACCAGGCGGCGGGCCACCGCATCGGGCTCGGACTCGGCCAGGGCAGCCCGGCGGATCTCGTCCGGGGAGACGCCTTTGTCCAGCCCATCCGAGCACACGATGACGGTGTCGCCGGGGAACAGGTCACATTCGTCCATGTCGACTTCGACGACGCGCTCGGTTCCCAATGCCCGCGTCAAATAGTTCTGCGGGACATGACGGGCTTCCTCCGCGGTGAGGCGGCCCTGCCGGACCTCCTCCATGGCCAGGGAGTGGTCCTCGGTCAGTTGCGAGATCTCGCGCTTGCGGACGAGGTAACACCGCGTGTCCCCAACGTGGGCGAGGCTCAGACGTCCGTCCCGGACCCACGCCGCGGTGCACGTCGTTCCCATCCCTCGGTCGGCAACGGATCTCTCGCCTTCGTCGAAGATGGCGCGGTTGGCGACAGCGACGGCGGCCGCCAGGCGGTTCGTGGCGTGGGAAAATCGGGGATCCCGGATCTGCTCTCCCCCCTCGCCGGCGAGGTTCTTGGGGATGGAGCGGACCGCGATCGCGCTGGCCTTTTCACCGGAAGGGTGTCCCCCCATGCCGTCGGCCACGATCAGGAGGCCCGTGTTCGGGTCCACCCAGAGGGCGTCTTCGTTCCTCGTCCGGATCAGGCCCTGATCGGTCCTCCCCGCGATCCTGACGATGAATTTGCTCATTGGCGGGATTCCCGGCTCGCGGCCATCGATGGGCAGTCGAGTCTGCCCGCACCCCCTCGAAGCTGCCCGATTCTATGGCATTCGCCGATGGCGGGACAACTGGGGCCGTTGAGGGCCGAACGTGCTCAGTGAAAATCCCGGCTCTTCGCCATTTCCGGTTGGGCGTCCAGCTTCGGCATCCAGAACGTGTCGGCAATGATGTGGACGACGCCGTGTTCGGATTGGAGACGGCCCGTCACGCCGATGAAGCTCGTGGTCTTGATCAGGATGTGGTGCTTCTCGAAAACCTTCTGCCAGATCACGACGTTGACGAACCCGGTTTCGTCCTCGAGCGTCATGAAAACCACGCCCGCCGCGGTCCCGGGCCGCTGGCGGCAGATCACGATCCCGGCATAACGCACACGGTGGCCATCGGGAGTGGCGACGACTTCGGAAGCCGTGGGCAGGCGCGCCGCCACCAGCCGTTCCCGGATTGGTTCGAGCGGATGGCCGTGAGTGCTGTGCGACGCGGTCCGGTAGTCCCACCGGATGGTTTCGAACGTGTCGATCGCCTCGAAGGCCGGAACCGTTTCGACTTCTTCGAGCGTGAGGGGATTCCACAGGGTCCGCGCGGCCCCGCGCGCCGACCATAACGCCTCCCGGCGGTGGATGCTGATCGATTCGAACGCGCCGGTTTCGGCCAGGCGGGCGACGGTCCCGGCATCGAGACGCGTCCTTCGGACGAAGTCGTCGATCGATGTGAACGGGCATTCGAGCCGGGCCTTCACGATCCGTTCTCCCTGGGCTTCGCTCATGCCTTTCACGTAGCGCAATCCCATCCGCAAGGGGAGAACGGCCGTGGCGGGCGCCGGCCCTTCTTCGAGCGTGCAGTCCCACGGGCTCCGGGTGATGTCGATGGCGCGGACCTCGACGCCGTGCCGGCGGGCGTCATCGACGATCGTGGCCGCCGAGTAGAACCCCATCGGCTGGGCGTTCAGCAGGGAACAGGCGAAGACGTCCGGATGGTGACACCGCATCCAGGCCGTCGCGTAGGCGATCAGCGCGAAGCTGGCGGCATGGCTTTCCGGAAACCCGTATTCGCCGAACCCGCGGATCTGCTCGAACACCCGCTCGGCGAACTCGGCCTCGATGCCTTTGGCCGTCATGCGTTCGACGAGCCGTTCCCGGTGCCGTTCGATGGCCCCGCTCCGGCGCCACGCGGCCATGTCCCGCCGCA
>CAZTTI010000295.1:0-4752 GCA_964615925.1 uncultured Solibacteraceae bacterium | reverse complement strand
GGACCGCCGCAACATCCCCGCGATCGACTGCGTCGATGAGGGCGGTTGTGCCGACTCCCGTCATCTGCCGTCCATCAACCGGCGCAACCATTAGCAACGCGGCTAGCAACACGGCTAGGGAAAGCAGCGCCCATCTTGTGGCAATCGAGCGTCGTTTCATGGAAGTCTCCGTCTGGCGATCAGTATATGGAATGCCACCCCCCGGTCCAACATTAGTCCAGCATTCCCGAAGCTTGTGGGGTTGGGAATCGTGGAGGATAATGCTCGAAATCCGATGTGGAGAAGCAACTTGTTCGGCGGGTGGCTCCGTGTCCTGGCGCTGGTCGTCATCGTTTCGGCAGCGGGCCGCGAGGTTTGGGCCCAGACCGCGGCCGACGCCGCGGACGTCCTGTCCCGCTATTGCACGACGTGTCACAGCGCGGGCGTGGCGACGGCGGGCGTCGTGGTCGACCCGGAAGCGGTCGCGAACGTCACCGACGACGCACAACTTTGGGAAACCGTCGCGGGCAAATTGCGCTCGGGTTCGATGCCCCCCTCCACCGCCCGGCGCCCGGCCCCGGAAGAGTACGCGCTCGTGACCGGATACCTCGAGGCCGAGCTGGACCGGGCCGGGATGGCGGACCCGAACCCCGGTCCATTGCCTCTGCTCCGCCGTTTGACCCGGACCGAATACAAGAACGCCGTCCGCGACCTGCTGGGTTTGGAGGCGCTTCCCGAAGAGATGAGCTATGACCTCCTGCTTCCGGCCGAGAACGCCGCCAGCGGATTCGACAACATTGCCGACCTTCTCTTCGTTTCGCCAACCACGATGGAACGGTATCTGGATGCCGCCCGCAAGATCAGCCGCCTCGCCGTCGGCGATCCGACCGCGCCCGTCATGGTCAACATCCATCGTCTGCACCCCGAACGCCTCCAGAGCGCCCGCTCCGAGGGGCTCCCGTTCGGAACTCGCGGCGGTGCTCGGATCGAGAGCTATTTCCCCATCGACGGCCGCTATTCGATCGACGTCGAGGTTTCGGGCCGCGCCCGCACCTCCCACCTTCTGGAACTCTCCGTCGATGGTGAGCGCATCGAGCTGGTGGACCTCTCCAGCCCAGACGTTGGGCCGACCATCTTCGAGATCCCATTGCCGGCGGGGAATCATCTGATCGGCGTGACGTTCGTCGACGTGAACGGCGCCCTCGACGAGGACACGTTGCGGCCGCGGCTGCGGAGCCGAGGCACCGAGCCCGCCATCGCCACGGTGACGATCAGCGGTCCCTACGAAGCCACCACCGCCGGGTCCACCGAAGTTCGGGACCGCATCTTCGTCTGCCACCCGGACCAGGGCGCCGACAGGGTCGAATGCGCGAGCCGGATCCTGACGAATCTCACCGGAAGGGCGTATCGTCGGCCGGTTTCCAATGAGGACATCGCCGATCTCATGCCGTTCTTCGATGCCGGGGTCGTGGAAGGCGGCTTCGACCGCGGGATCCAGAAAGCGCTCGAGCGTATCCTCGTCAGCCCGCAGTTCCTGTTCCGGATCGAACGCGAACCGGCCAGTGTGGCCGATGGAGCGATCTACGAAGTCGACGATCTCGAATTGGCATCACGCCTGTCGTTTTTCCTCTGGAGCAGCATCCCGGACCAGGACCTCATTGACGCCGCGGTGGCGGGGGACCTGCGGGAACCTGCCGCGCTCAGCCGCCAGATTGACCGGATGCTGGCCGATCCGCGCGCCGAATCGCTCGTCACGAACTTCGCCTGGCAGTGGCTTTTCCTCGGAGACGTGGAGTTGAAGGAGCCCGATCCCCTCGTCTTCCGCCACTTTGACGAGACGCTCCGGGAGGCATTCGAACGCGAGACCGAACTGTTCCTCTCAAGCGTTCTTCTCGAAGACCGGAGCGTGCTGGAGTTGCTCGACGCGGACTACACGTTCGTGAACGAGCGTCTGGCCGAACACTATGGCATACCGAATGTCGAGGGAAGTGCGTTCCGGCGCGTGTCGCTCGCGCCGGACAGCGCGCGTGGCGGGCTGCTCGGGCAGGCGAGTATCCTGACGCTGACGTCGTACTCCACACGAACGTCGCCGGTATTGCGCGGGAAGTTTGTCCTCGACAACCTGTTGGCGTCGTCCCCTCCTCCTCCTCCGGCGGACGTTCCCGCTCTGGTGACCTCGGACGAAGGGACCGGCGACGCGCTCTCGATGCGCGAGGCGATGGTGGCCCACCGGACCAATCCGGTCTGCGCGAGCTGCCACGCGTCGATGGACCCGATCGGGTTCGCGATGGAAAACTTCGACGCGATCGGCCGGTGGCGGGAAACGGTTGTGGGCGAGCCGGTCGATACTTCAGGAGTCTTTCCCGACGGCACGGCGTTCGAAGGAGTCGACGGGCTCAAGCGGGTGTTGCTCGCCGATCCGGAGCGGTTCGTCACCGCGATGACCCAGCGGCTGCTGATGTTCGCCGTGGGACGCAACACGCAGTATTACGACATGCCGTCGGTCCGCGAAATCGTGCGGGGTGCGCGGGACGACAACTACCGGTTCTCGTCGCTCGTGTCCGGGGTCGTGGAGAGTGTCCCGTTCAGAATGCGTGCCAAGAGCACGTCTCCCGCGGAATAATGTTGGACAGCGTGGAAGAGACCTGAGGAGCCGAACATGTTCATCACGAAACGCACCTTGTCCCGGCGGACGTTTCTCCGCGGTGCGGGAACCGTTGCGGCGCTGCCGTTGCTCGACGCGATGATGCCCCCGCTCCAGGCGCAGTCGCTCCCGACGCCGCGGCTCGGCTTCGTCTACATCCCGAACGGCGTCATCCTCGAGCAATGGACGCCGATGACGATGGGCGTCGGGTTCGACCTGCCGCCCATCCTCCAGCCGCTCGCCAACGTCCGCGAACAGCTTAACGTCCTCTCCGGGCTCGCGCATCGCGAGGCCGACAGCAAGGGCGACGGAACCGGGGATCACCCGCGCGCGTCGGCCGTGTGGTTGACGGGCGTACACGCGTATGACCGGACACAGCCCGGCGTTGAGGTCAAGCTGGCGAAAACAGCGGACCAGATCGCCGCGGACGTCCTCGGTCAGGACACACAGCTGCGTTCGCTCGAGTTGACGCTCGAGGAGCCGCGGGCCGGAGCCTGCGATTCGGGAGACTGCTTCTACGTGAACACGGTGTCGTGGCTGAACGAAACGACGCCCAACCTGACCGAGTTCCATCCTCGGATCGTTTTCGAGAGGCTGTTCGGCGACGGCGGGTCCGCCGAAGATCGAATGAAGCGGATGGCGAGCCGCGCGAGCATCCTGGACTCGATCACCGGCGAGGTGAGTCGCCTCTCGGGTACGCTCGGTTCCGGGGACCGCAACAAGCTCGACGAGTACCTCGGCTCGGTCCGGGAAGTCGAACGCCGGATCCAGAACGCCGAGTCCCATGCGGCCCGCCAGGTGGAGTTGCCCGACCGCCCGACATCGGTTCCCGATTCCTTCGACGACCACGCGCGGCTGATGTTCGATCTCGAGGTCCTCGGGTTCCAGGCGGACGTGACCCGCGTCGCGAGCATGGTCATGGGACGCGAGCTCAGCTCGCTGACGTTCCCCCAGATCGGCGTGCCGGAAGGCCATCACGGAATCTCGCATCATCGTGGGGAGCCGGATTTGATCGCGAAGAAGGCGCGGATCGATGTCTACCACTCCCAGCTCTTCGCTCACTTCCTCGAGCGCATGCAGTCGATCGAGGACGGGGAAGGGACGCTCCTCGACAACAGCCTGATCGTCTACGGCGGGGGGATGGGCGACGGCAACCTCCACGGCCATACCGATCTGCCCTGTGTCCTGGCCGGCAAGCTCGGCGGAAAATTCACGACCGGGCGGCACGTCGCCTACACCAACGAGGAACCAATGGCCAACCTCCTCCTGACCATCCTCGACAAGGTGGGCGTCCATCTGGATATGCTCGGCGACAGCACGGGCCGGCTTTCGCCGGATCCGATTTCCGTTTAGGGAATCCCGATCAATCGAAATTCGCGGCCGGCGTTCGCCGGCCGTCGATCTCGCCTTCTTCTCAGGCCGTCACGAGCCTCTTTTCCCTTCGTTTCCGCATCCAGACATGGGGCCGCTCTTGGCCCGCTCAAACGGGAGGGACGCTGGAATGAGGGTGAGAACGCTTGGGATCGCACTGCCGGCCGTCGCACTGGCCCTCTGGACCGGTTCGGTGAACGCACAGGATCGTGAAACGGCCTATGCTTTCGGCGGAATCGGCGGGACCCTCGACGGGGAACCGTTTTTTCACTTGGGAGGCGGTGGGGAGTACGAGATAGCAGGCGGTTTCGCGGGAGGGATCGAACTCGGATATGCCGCGCCCTTTGACGGGACCGATCGGGGCGTCGGAGTGCTTTCGATCAACGCCCGCCAACGTTTCCGCGATCGTCAACGAGCGATCGTCCCCTTCGCCAGCGGCGGATACACACTCCTTTTCCGCAACGGAACGGAAAGTGGAGGAAACCTCGGTGGCGGGATCGACTGGCACGCGTGGGGTCGGGGTGGAATCCGTTTCGAATTCCGGGCTCATCTGGTGGAAGGCGCGCTCCGTGGCGCCCCCGGCGCGTTCCTATTCTGAAGCCTCGCTGTTGACTCGCGTATCCGGAGGACTTATACTCCGGATCAGGAGTTCACATGGCGCTTGCATTGCAATATCCAGCAACCCGGTATCGGCCCGATGCTCCTCCGGACCTCGGCTCGCGCGCGGAACGGGAGCGTCTTTCCGGCCCTGCACTCAA
>CAZTTI010000294.1:0-4219 GCA_964615925.1 uncultured Solibacteraceae bacterium | reverse complement strand
GTGTAGCACCGTTTTCTTGTCCGGCTGTCCAACCCGTGAAACACTTTCGAACTTACGAATCGAATAAGAAACGGCCCGCGGCCAACCTTCCCGGGGGAGGAACGATGCGCGATCGGATGGCAAGGGTGTGGCGTGAGGTCGGGTACGGAGGTCGGCTTCTTCGGCGGGATCCCGGTTACGCCGTCATCGTGACCTTGACGCTGGCTCTGGGGATCGGCGCCACGACGGCGATTTTCAGCGTCCTCTACGCGTCGATTCTCGCACCGCTTCCGTTTCCCGATTCCGAACGCCTCTACATCGCCGAGATCCGAAACGTCGAGGGAAACAACCGATCCCTGAACTTCGAGAGGCTCGAGACGTGGAGGCAGGAGACCCGAACGGTCGATGGCGCGGCTTACATCTACATGGGCCAGCTCAACTTCACGATGGCGCCCGACGGCGTGGCCGAGCAAATCGACGTCGAACAGGTCGATCTCGAGACGCTCCGTATTCTCGGTGTCCAACCCGTTCTCGGCCGCGTGTTCGCACCGGATGAGACCATCGTCGAGGGCAACACCTCCGCCACCATCGTCATCAGCCACGATCTGTGGCAACGGGCGTTCGGTGGTGATCCCGACGTGATCGGACGGCCGCTCCCCGGTTGGACGGCGAGCTGGGGGAACACCGTCATCGGCGTGATGCCGCCGGGGTTCTACACCCACCCGTCGCGGTCCAACTCCGACGCCTGGTACGTGATCACGACCAACGTGGGCCAGCCGCTCGCGCGGCTCGCGCCCGGCGTTCATCCCGATCAGGCCGCGGCCGAGCTGGAAACCCTCTTGACCGGTCCGGACATTCCCGACGGCCCCTGGCGGGTCACGATGACCCAGTTTCGTGAGGTGTTTCGCGGTGGATTCGGGGGGCCGGTCCAGATGCTCATCGGCGCCGTGTTCTTCGTCCTGTTGATTGCGTCGGTCAACGTGGCGAACATGCAGTTGAGCCGCGGCGTCCAGCGCCAGGGCGAAATGGCCACCCGCGCGGCGATGGGGGCGGGCCGCTGGTCGATGCTCCGGCAGCTCCTCGCCGAAAACGTGCCCCTGATGGCACTCGGTGGAACGATCGGCGTCCTCGTCGCGTTCCTCGGGATCTTCCTCTTCGTCCTCGTCGCCCCGAACTTCTATCCACCCTCGGAGGAGATCACGGTCAACGGTCCGGTGCTCCTTTTCGCCATCGTCATTTCGTTGGTTGCCGGAATTCTGTCCGGCGTCGTCCCCAGCTTCCATGCATCGAAGCCCGACCTGGCGAACACGCTAAAGGAAGGCGGACGGGGTGTGATCGGACGGGGCCGGCTCGGGTTGCGCCGGGGCCTCGTCATCACCGAAGTCGCGTTGGCGATGGTCCTCCTTGTCGGCGCCGGCCTGATGATCACGAGCTACGCGCGGATGACCAATGTCGACATGGGGCTCGACCCGGACAACGTGCTCACGCTGGAGATCAATCTGTTCGGCATGGACCGGTATCGTATCCGGGCACCGAACGACTGGACCGCGACGCCGGACGTGTCCCGCTTCTACACGACGGCCCTCGAACGGCTCCGCGCGCTGCCGGGGGTGGTTTCGGTGGCCAGCACCAGCAACCTTCCCCCGCGCGGCGGCAATTTTCTCCCGTTCGATATCGCCGGCAGGCCGGCCGCGGCCGGCGGCCAACGTCCGGGGGCGGCCTACCACGAGGTGAGCCCGGAGTACTTCGAGACGCTCCGGATCCCCATCGTTCGAGGGCGCGCGTTCACGGATCTCGACGGCGCCAGCGCTCCGGGCGTCGCCATCGTCAACGAGACGTTCGCCCGGGAGTACTTTGGCGCCGACGACCCCATCGGGCAACGGATCCAGGTGGAAATGAACTCCCAGAATCCGGAGCTCGAGGACGACCGCGAACGCGAGATCGTCGGCGTCGTCCAGGACACGCGGATGAGCTTTACCCAGGATCCGTTTCCCACGCTCTATATTCCGTACCTTCAGAACCTCGACCACTATGCGTCGAACTTCCTGATCTCCATCCACGCGCAGCACCAGTTCGCCATTCGCACCACGGGTGATCCCGAGGCGCTGGTGACGCCGGCCCGGCGCGCGTTCGCCGAGACCGACGATGCGGTGGCTGTATCGGCCATCATGCCGATGCGGGAGCGGCTGGGCCAGGTGGCGGGAGGTCAGCAGTATTGGATGCGGCTGCTCGGGATCTTCGCCTTCCTGGGAACGTTCCTGGCGGCGACGGGCATCTATGGCGTCATCTCCTACGCGGTGGAGCAACGGACCCATGAGTTCGGTATCCGCACGACGCTCGGCGCCGGGCCGCTCGACATTCTCCGGCTCGTCGTGCGCGAAGGATTGCTCGTCACGATGATCGGCCTCGGGATCGGGCTGGCCGGAGCATTCGCCGCGACGCGCGTCATCGCCAACCAGCTCTACGGTGTCGGCGCGATGGATCCGGTCACGATCGTTGCCGTCGCCCTCGTCCTGCTGCTCGTCGGCCTCCTGGCCTGCTCGATTCCCGGATGGCGGGCCACGCGGCTCGATCCATCGATCGCGCTGCGGACCGAATGAGGGCTATCGGCAACGACGGTTCGGCTGTAGAGCGGCGAACCGAAGCCGCCGGCACGATGCCTGTATATTGATCGCTTCGCGCGACGGGCCCATGGCGAGGCCGTCCGCGGTCCGAGGCTTCCAAACAGCCATCGGCCCGATACCCCCGACCCACGCGAGAGAGCGGGCCGCAGGCTCAATCGAGCGTCCACAACGCCAGCGTGTTTGTGTCCTTGATAAAGAGGCGATCCCCCACGATCGCCGGCTGCGCCCAGGTGGAACTGTCGGACGGTATAACGACGGATCGGCGCGAACCCGCTCCGGTCCGTCCGCGCCACGATCAGTTCCGCGTCGTCGTTCAGGAGAAACAGGATGTCTCCGGCTTTGACCACGGCCGTGTTGTCCGCTTCGCGAGGTTCGCCCAACCACATGGTCTCTCCGGTCGATGCATCCAGGGCAAAGAACTGCCCGCTGTTGCGCGATGACAGGCCGAACACGGCGTTGCTGGCGACGACGGGATTGCTCGTATACATGAAGACGTTGCCGGTTTCCCACTCCGGCTCGGCCGTCCATTCGCCGTCCGCCCGGACCACAGAGAAAGCCTCGGTCGCCTCGATCCCGCCGACGATGACGAGATTGCCCCGAAGGATGGGCATGCTTCCGCCCGAGCTGCCCCCAGCCCAGGGGTACCGCCAGAGGATTTCGCCGCTCGCGGGATCCACACCGATGACGTTGTTCGAGTCGATTGCGACCACCTGATGAACACCTTCGAACTCGGCAACGAGGGGCGCCGGAAAGAAACCGCCCTCGCCCGCCCTCCACAGAATCTCTCCCGTGGCCGCCCGGAAGGCGGTGAGGGGTTCGTAGTTTCCGGGATGGGTGAATGCCACGCCGTCGAAACACGCCGGGGATGCCGCCGCACTGAAGAACGCCGGTTCCGCAGGGGCATCCGTTCGCCAGAGCAATTCGCCGTCTTGTGCGTCGAAGCCCGCGACGGTGCCGGTGACGCCCAACGTCACCAGCACCCCATTGCAGAAGACGGGGGTGGCTTTCGGACTGGTTCCGTGCCGTTCCGCGGCGCTCACCGGAGTGAACGGACCGCGTTCGTAGCCGCTCTGCCACAGGACTCGCCCGTCCCCGGGGTCGAGCGCCGTGATCACCTCGCGGCCGTCGATTTCGGTGAACGTGTACAAGACCTCGTTCACCAGGAGCGGCGTGGCGTATCCGGGGCCCACCTCGACACGCCACTGGCGCGTCAATTCGTCGGGCCACGTCTCGGGTTCGGAGAAGCCGGTGGCGGATCCATCCCGGTCGACTCCGCGCCACTGGGGGTAGTCGGCCGGAGGACTCTGGCAAGACACTGCGGTCAACAAAAGGATGCAGGCTGCGAACGATGGCGTCTTCATTGCGGGTCGCGCCGGCTGGCTTCCGATCCTTCGATGAGTTTAACGGTCATACCGGCGTGCCGGTTTTCGTTTTTTTCAGCGTCAGTGACTGACGAGAAGGCCGGATCTACTGATGACGCAATATGAACGCCGGGTCGATTCGCGCCGCTCGCCGTGCGGGAATCCATGCTGCCGCCAGGACAAGCACCGTTCCGATGCCGGCGACGGCCAGATAAGGGAGCGGTGACGTGGGTTCCATCTCGTAGAGGTAACTTT
>CAZTTI010000293.1:0-4808 GCA_964615925.1 uncultured Solibacteraceae bacterium | reverse complement strand
TTTCGGGAACTGGCATAGATTGGATGTTCCGGCTGACATACCGGGGGTGTTCGCCGACCCGCAATCCGTGCCTGGGCCGATCAAAGGTTTTTTCTTTAATTCCAGTTCCAAGAGGTGCTACGGTCTCTCCTGCCGTTGCCGACGACACCTGGCGACGGCCCTTCACTTCCGAGGGTCACGAGTATTCTGGCCGCAAACCATGAAAAGCTGAAATTAAGGAGCGCCCGACATGCCGTCATCTTTGACCTACCCCGGCGTCTACATCGAAGAAGTCCCGAGCGGCGTGCGCACGATCACCGGCGTCGCGACGTCGATCACCGCTTTCGTCGGGCGCGCGCAACGCGGGCCGATCAACGTTCCGGTGCGGGTCCAAAGTTTCGCCGAATACTCCCGCATCTTCGGTGGGCTGTGGCAGCCGAGCACGATGGGCTACGCGGTCAATCATTTCTTCCAGCACGGCGGGAGCGATGCGCTGATCGTGCGCGTCTTCAACGGTGACGTCGCGGGAAGCACGGCCACCATGACGCTCGCAACGGCGACGGGATCTCTCATCCTCGAAGCCGCGAGCCCCGGAGCCTGGGGCAGTGCGCTCAGGGCCACCGTCGATCACCTGACCCGGGACACCTCCGATACCCTGCTCTTCAACCTGCTGGTCGAAGAACTGGATCGTCCCGGCGGGACGAACGTCGTGGGCTCCGAACAGTTCCGCAACGTGTCGGTGGATCCGGAGAGCGCGCGGTTCATCGACACGATCCTCAACGAGCAATCCAACCTCGTCAGCGTCCGGACGTCCGCGCCGGTCGACGAGAGCCCGGCGGACGCCACGGTCACCATCGCCGCCGGCGACGGATCCGTGATTGGGCCGAATACGCTGGGAAGCAACGGCTCGCCCATCACCAACACCCAGATCGACGGCGACCGCGACGCCCGAACGGGCGTCTTCGCCCTCGAGGCCGCCGAACTCTTCAACCTCCTGTGCATTCCGCCGCTCGAGCGCACGGTCGACGTTCCCGACGCCTCGTGGGCCATCGCCGCTGGATACTGCCAGGAACGCCGCGCGATGCTCATCGTCGATTCGCCAGCATTGTGGACCGCGAACGCCGCCACCGCCATCAGCACCGCCGAGGCCGGCGTCAACTCGATGCGCGGCACGATCGGCAACGACGACGCGATCAACGCCATCGTTTATTTCCCGCGCCTGAGGATGCCGGATCCGCTGGCCGAGAACCGGCTCGCGGATTTCGCTCCCTCGGGCGCCATCGCCGGGATCTTCGCGCGGACCGACGTCCAGCGCGGCGTCTGGAAGGCGCCCGCCGGCCTGGCGGCGTCGTTCTCCGGCACGCAGGGCTTCACCTACGCGATGACCGACGCGCAGAACGGCGTCCTCAACCCGGTCGGTCTCAACTGCCTGCGCAGCTTTCCCGTCGCCGGGCATCTGGTCTGGGGAGCCCGCACGCTGGCGGGCGCGGACCTGCTCGCGTCGGAGTGGAAATACGTGCCTGTGCGACGGCTGGCCCTCTTCCTCGAAGAGAGTCTCTATCGCGGAACTCAATGGGTGGTGTTCGAGCCCAACGACGAGCCCCTCTGGGCGCAGATCCGGCTGAACGTCGGCGCGTTCATGCAGAACCTGTTCCGGCAGGGTGCGTTCCAGGGCAGCACGCCACGCGACGCTTACTTCGTGAAATGCGACAGCGAAACGACGACGCAGAACGACATCGACCGGGGCATCGTGAACATCCTCGTGGGATTCGCTCCGCTCAAGCCCGCCGAGTTCGTCGTTCTGAAATTCCAGCAGATGGCCGGCCAGGTCGAAGCGTAAGGAGAAGGAACCATGGCTCAGTTCAGCGTCAACGCACAGCGGTTCGATCCATACAAGAACTTCAAATTTCGCGTGAAGTGGGACGGCCGCTACGTCGCCGGCATCAGCAAGGTCGGTGCGCTCAAGCGCAGCACGGAAATGGTCGAGCATCGCGAGGGCGGCGATGCCTCGACATCGCGGAAGTCGCCGGGCCGGACGAAGTTCGAGGCCATAACGCTCGAACGGGGCGTGACCCACGACGTCGAGTTCGAGCAGTGGGCCAACAAGGTGTGGAACTACGGGTCCGGGCTGGGCTCGGAAGTTTCGCTGAAGGACTTCCGGAAGGACATCCTCATCGAGGTGTACAACGAAGCGGGTCAGCTCGCGCTGGCGTACAAGGTCTACCGCTGCTGGGTCTCGGAGTTCCAGGCACTTCCGGACCTGGACGCAAACGCCAACGCCGTCGCGATCCAGACGATCAAACTGGAGAATGAAGGCTTCGAGCGCGACTACGACGTCACCGAGCCGACCGAACCGTCGTTCACCGAACCGGTCTGATCTCCATGGCTCCCGTTTCGAGGGCGAAGTTGAGCCCGGAGTGCATGCTGGCGTTGTGGGACCATGGCGGCAGCCGCCACCCGATCGATCGCGCGTTGCTGCTGCTCGCAGCGGCGGAGCCTGACGCGCCGCCCGACGAACTGGCCGACCGGCCGCTCGGCGTTCGGAATGCCGCGCTCATGCGCCTTCGTCAGAACACGTTCGGGCCGGAGATGGACGCGTGGTCCGACTGCGCGGCCTGCGGCGAGCGGATGGAGTTCCCGATCGCCTCCGGCCAGCTGCCGCCGGCCGACCAGCTTCCGGACGACGGGCTCCTGGAGGTGGCGGGGCATCGCTTCGCGCGTCCCACCAGCCGTCACCTGGCCCGGCTGACCGGAGCCGGGAACGCGGCGGACGCCGCCCGGATGCTGCTGCGCGAATGTGCGGCGCCGGCCGACACCCTGCCCGAAGACGATTCGGCGCTCGACGCGCTCGTCGACGAGGTCGGCCGGGCCATGGACGCGGCCGACCCATGGGCGGACGTCGAAATCGCCGTCGCCTGTCCGTCCTGCAGCGAAGTCTCCCACCTGGAGTTCGACGTGGCCGGATACCTGTGGGAGGAGATCGCTAGTCAGGCGTCCCGGATTCTCGACGACGTCCACGCGCTCGCGATCGCCTACGGCTGGACCGAACCGGCGATCCTGGCCCTCGGCGACCGGCGGCGTGCGGCCTACCTGCGGAGGATCGGGCCATGACGGGATTGACGGGATTGTTTCGTCGGCTCGCCCGCCGGGCCGTCGGATCCGATGCGGCGGCCGGCAGCGAATCGCGCGGGCGGGTCCGCCCGCGCGCCGGGCTTCCGTTCGAACCCCCAGCCGAGCCGTTCGTGATCGACGACGCGCGGTCCACACCCGAACCGGTCGCCGGGGCTCCGCGCGTCGCCCAGCCCGAACCGGTCATTCCCCGCGTGCCGCCTCTCATGGATTTCCCGGCGGCGCACAGCCACCACTCCGCACCGACGGCCGCCGAGGAGGATCACCCGTTCGACCGGCCGCGTCCTTCACCGGTCTCCCGGACCGACGCTGGAATCCCGTCCGGGGCGACTCCCTCGCCGGGTCGGGGCCCAGACGGACATGCCGCTTCTTCCGCGCGGGGCGGGACCCGGACCAGTCCGGAGGCCGCGCGACGCGGACGACCAGGTTCGAGCCCGGACGCGCCGCCGCCGGTCGTCGCCACCCCCATCCCAGAGGCCCTGCTTCCGCCGATCCGCGCCTCGCGTCCGGATCCAGACGTTCGCCCGAACGTCGATCCGCCCAGCGCGTGGAAGGTCGAGGAAGGTCCGGCCGAAGTGCACGTCCACATCGGCCGCATCGAGGTGACCGCCGTCGGTCCACCTCCGGAGCCCAAACGCCGTGTCCGCAAGGGTCCGGAACCCATGTCGCTCGAGGACTACCTGTCCCGACGCCGGAAAGGAGAGGCATGAGCAACGCCCTCGCGATCGCCGGCGTGACGGCCGTGCTCCGGGACCGCCTGAACGACGGCCTCGTGAACCACAACATGACCGGCGTCCTGGGAAGCACGGTGACGGTGAGCGTGTCGCCGCCGGATCGCGTCATCCCGCCCGAAGGTCCGGAGTCGAGCCAGATCAACCTGTTCCTCTATCACGCGACGCCGAACGTGGGCTGGCGGAACGAGCGCCTTCCGTCTCACGACGCGACCGGCCGGCACCGGCTCTCGAACCCGCCGCTTTCGCTCGACCTGCACTACCTGATCTCGGCCTACAGCTCGGGGGACCTGCATGCCGAAATCCTCCTGGGATACGCGATGCAGCTCATGCACGAGTTCCCGGTCCTGACACGGGAGATGATCCGAACCGCGCTCAACCCATCGCCTGAGGTGGGCCTCGACCTCCCGCCGGCGCTGAGGGCGCTCGCCGACTGCGGCCTCGCCGACCAGGTGGAGCAACTCCGGATCACGCCCGAGGTCCTCAATCCCGAAGAGATGTCCAGGTTGTGGACCGCGGCGCAGGCGAGCTACCGGCCGACGGCGGCCTATCAGGTGTCGGTGGTGCTCATCGAGTCGACGCGGCCGGCGCGGCCCGCCCTTCCGGTGCTGACGCGCGGCGAGATCGATCTGGTCTCGGGGCGCGACCGCGGGGTCGTGGTGACTCCGGACCTGATCCCGCCGCTCCCGACCATCGAAGCCGTCGTTCCCGACGGCGCGCAGCCGGTCGTGCGCCTCGGAGAATCGGTCACGCTCGAAGGCCATCACTTCGACGGCGCGAACCGCGAGGTGCGTCTCCGGAACGACCGATTCCAGATCGACGAGACGCTGGCCGCTTCCGGCCCGGAAGCAGCGGACCGGATGTCGTTCGCGATACCGCCGGCCAGAGCCGCGGACTTCCCGGTCGGCGTCTACGACGTGACCGCCCGCGTCATCCGGCCGGGCGAGACCGAAGCCCGGGAAACCAACC
>CAZTTI010000292.1:0-4603 GCA_964615925.1 uncultured Solibacteraceae bacterium | reverse complement strand
GCAGATCTTCGAGGACTGCCACGTCGTCGGTTTCCTCGAACAGGTCGCGCACGGCGTACCGGGTGACGATGTCGCGAAGCGCGTCCCGATCCTGGAGGAACATAGCGAAGAACTTCGCCTTGGCGTGATGGGCCTGGAGGCTGATCGAGTCGTCGAACGCGCGCCAGTCCATCGCCAGCAGGTCGCCAGGCCCGATCTTCGCGGCGTCGAGCAAGTGGGGGATCCTCCAATGATCCGCCCGGAACGTCCCCTCGATGCCGCCGTCCGGCGTGGACCGGAACTCCTCGAAGAGGGCGGCGGCACCCTCGTTCAGCCAGGGCGGCGCATACGGGGCATTCCGGTCGAGAAGAGCGTGAAACACCTCGTGCCCCACCGTCCCGAGTCCGCCGGAATGCCAGATGCTGATACTCGCATCGAGTGGAAACGTGTACGCGAACATTTCGCCCGAGATCTCCGCACCGTGCTGGTTCAACGCATGCTCCCGCAGGAGGCCCTGTTCGGCGAAGAGATAGACGGTCGTCAGCGTCTGCGGTCCGGAGAAATCGAACTCGGCCACGAATCGCGCGAGCACGTCCTCCATGAGCTCTCCGGTGGATTGGAGATCCTCCGTGCCGATATCGCCGGTGAGGACGAAATGCCGGGTCGCGACGACGGGAAAGTAGCCGCGGCTGTTGAGAGACGCCATGGCGGCATTCCCCTCGTCGAGATCGAAGACCCGGCTAGCGTATTCGTCCGCCGACGCGTCGGAGAGCTGACTGACGTTACTGCCTCCTTTGCCCGCCACGGCCGCGGCCGGAAGTGGAATGGTGACGACCTGGTTCCCGACCTCACACCGGACGATGGCGTCCTCGATCAGCAGTTCGTCGCTCACGCTGAGATGCCGGTAGACGGCGGGAAGCTGCCGTAGCGCCAGCAGGCCGGGGAGGCGGCACCGGCACACGGAAAGCATGTAATCCACCTGCAGGTTGATGCGCCCCGACTCGCGGAGCTCGGCACGATAGGCCGCGAGCGGTTCTGCCAGCAGATCGCAGCGGCCTGCCTGGAACTGGTCGCGGAACTCGGCCATCTGGGCACGTGCCGCCCCGGGGATGAGCGTGGGAGCCAGCACGGCCAGGATGACGATCAAACGGTTTCCGAGTGGGATGTGCATGGCTTCTCTCCTCGTCAAGGTGAGTCCAGGATCTGGTCGAGTCGGTCGAGTTCGTCCGAGGACGTTTCCGCAGGATCGACATGATCTTCACGGTCGCTCGGAATCGCCGGTGGTACGGTCGTGGAGTCGTACTGGTAGGTGGCGAAGTAGACGGGACGATCCTCGACCACGATCTGGTGATTCGTCAGGATCGAACACGCGATCAGCAGCGTACCGAGTGCCGCAAGGATGATACCCGGCGACGAGCTCGCGATCGAGAACCTGGCGACGTCACTGCCGGCATCGAGCTTCGTGACCGGCTCGCGGATCCTCCCGAGAACGAAGGACGCGCCGACCATGCTCAGGATCATCCCGGTGACGAAGCTCAGATAGCTGATCCAGAGGCGCGACATCAGCAGGACGTTTGCCTGATGGTAGCGGCGCTTCAGGGCGTGTTCCTCCAGCGCAGCGCGCGACTCCAGTTCCATCAGAGAGCGAAGATCTTCGGGGGCGACCCGTCCCATGCGCTTGTCGATCAGCGCCTCGAGGTCCAGGGCGGGAACCTGTGCCACTTGCCGCTGGAGATAGAAGAGCTGCCCGAGGCTGGCGAGAAGGAAGAACACCGTGAGACCGACCAGCATCCCGCGGGCCGTGGAGAGGAGTCGGCCGCCAGCGTCCAGCGTCTCCGTTCCGCCTTCGGCCGCCTGACCCTTCGCCGCTTCCGGTTCCCCCACGGCAGTATCCCCCCTAGGCGCCCCGCCGGTCTGCGGCGACGCGAACCGAACCAACGTTTGCCGCCGACTCAGACAGAGCCTAGCACGGGCCACCGGAACGGCCCAACGGATATGCCCACCGGGCTCCGGAGCGAAACCCATGCACTGGAGCTTCGACGATCCGGCCGACGCGCCCGTCGAACGGCAACTCGATACGTTCCGGAGGGTCCGGGACGAGATCGCCGAACGTCTGCGGTCGTTTGTCTCGTCCAGTTCGGGTTGAAGGCGATGCGCGACGTCCCTCGAACTTATCGTTCGATGGTCGCGGTCCAGTTCAGGATGACGCGATAGGGCGTCTGCGACGTCAGTGTGGGCGGTGCGGGAATCAGGAATTGCTGGCCGTCGCCCGTGACGTCCCAGAACAGCACGCCCGCCGGTCCCTCGAAGAGGGGCGTCGGGGTTCCCAGGGGCCGGAAGGTGGGATCGGTCGTGATCTCGACCGACATGATCGTTCCGTCCGGTGAGTGGTAGAACATTTCGAGCTCGTCGTCGCGCCATTTCGGGCTCGCTCCGCCCGAAGGCGAGATCATCCACTGGCCTCCAGCGGAACTGATCGTCTCGCCGTCGAACGGACGGACGAACGCCTGGTCGATTCCCGTCTCATTCGACGTGTATGAAAAGTACCGTCCACTCGAAGACACTCGGGGACCCCGTTCGCTGTTGGGTCCGTCCACCAGGGCGACCTCGGCCCGGTCTCCGGCTATGGCCTCTCGGCTGAGGGCGAGGACGTTCGCGTTGGCTGCGGCGTTGTATCCGAATAGGGTTCGATCGTCGGGCGACCAGCTGTTCGGAAAAAAGCTCTCCGCGCGGCCATTCGAACCGGAGTCGTACAGGAGTTCTTCGGTCCCGGTCCCGTCGGCCGACTTCTCGAAGACCTTCCAGGTCCCTCCCCGATTCGAAACCCAGGTGATTCGTTCCCCGTCGGCGGACCATGCGACCGACGTGTCGGCGGCGGCATCGAAGGTCAGCTTCGTTTCCGTGCCGCGTTCGAATTCGAACACCCAGATGTCGCCGTCGCGGGAATATGCGACGCGCGAATCGTCCGGGGAAAGCATGACGCCGAGTTCGTAGCTTTGCACTCCGCCCGCCGTTCCCAGAACGTTACCGGACCGGTCGAACCACGTCATCAGGCCTCGCGTTCCGGTGTTGAACGGCGCGGCCAGGTTGATCTGTCCCACGCCGTGGACCAGAACGCCCGTGGGCGAGGCCGAAAATCCACCGCGGGGGACGTCCTCGGCGATCGGAACCGCGTCCCCGGTGACATCGAGACTGCGGACGCTGAAGGGCTGAGCCATCAGCGTGCCCTGGCTCTGAAGACTTGTCAGACCGCGCTGAAAAAGCAAGTATCCCCTGCCGGGGTCCGGAGACCCCGCGAACATGACGGGGCTTTCGTCGGGCAGCAGACGAATCGGGCGATCGGCTTCGGGTTCGAGCGAGCCCAGAAAGATCCCCGGATCGTCGTCGAACTTGGAGAATACGAAGTGATAGCCGTCGGGGAGCAGAGATGGGAAGCCGTGCGTGCCGGCCCCGTCGAGAAGCGTGACCGACACGGGAAGTCCACCCGCGGCGGGAACGCGGAGAAGACCGCTGCCGCCGTGGCTGAAAACGATCTGGTCGTCCTCGGTCCAAAATCCGGAAAGCAGCAGGAACGATCCTTCGATTTCCGTCAACGTCTGAACCGGTCCTCCCGATGCGTCCACCTTCCGGAGTGCGAATCCGGACATGAAAACGACCGTCTGGCTGTTGGGAGACCAGAACGGGAATCCCACCGCCCCTTCGGTGCCGGCAATCCGGCGGGATTCCAGTGTTTCGAGCGTTCGGACCCAGAGCGACGTCCGGCCGTCGGGGCTGGTGGCCAGGAAGGCGACGCGGCGTCCGTCCGGGGACACGCTCATGGCCGAGTTCAGGTTGGCATCTTCCGGCTGGGCGATTTCGAACTGGATCGCCTCGGCAGGCGGTGCCGCGTCGCGCGTCGCGATGACCCCAACCACAATGCCGGTGACCGCGAGAACGATAACGGAGATCCCGACCAGGACCCACGAACGTCCCCGTGGAGCTCCCGCGGCGCCAACCGGCGCGCGACCGGCCGCCTCCACCCGCTTCGTGGCCGCGGCCTGGAGCTGCACGCGGATGTCGCCGATGTCTCGGAGGCGTGTGTTCCGGTCTTTGCGCAGGCAGCCTTCAAGGAGTTCGCGGACGCCTGACGGCAGCGGTGGGATCGCCGCCCAACCCGGTTCCTGCTCCATGACGTGGACGAGGATGTGGGACGTCGTCTTGCCTTCGAACGCCCTCCGCCCGGCGAGCATCTCGTAGAGAATCACGCCGAAGGACCAGATGTCGGTGCGCTTGTCGAGGATTTCACCGTTGGCCTGCTCCGGGCTCATGTAGGCAGCGGTTCCGAGAATGATGCCTTCTCGTGTGGTTGCTCCCGTCATCGTCGGCGAGTTGGTGGGGTCGGCGGCCTGGGGAGAGTCGCCGAGAGCTTTGGCGAGTCCGAAGTCGAGAACCTTGACGCCCCCGTCTTTGGTCAGCTTGATGTTTCCGGGTTTCAGGTCGCGGTGGAGCACTCCGGCTTCGTGAGCGGATTCGATGGCGGCCGCCACTTCCGCCGCGATGCGCAGCGCTTCGCGAGGCTCGATCCGGCCGCTGTTCAGCCGCTCCGCCAGAGTCGGTCCCTCGACGAGTTCGAGGACCAGGAAGC
>CAZTTI010000291.1:0-2896 GCA_964615925.1 uncultured Solibacteraceae bacterium | reverse complement strand
ATGACGTCACTCGATAGGAGGCGCTACATGACCAGCCCTCGCAAAGATGTTGTCCAGGGCACGCTCGATCTTCTGGTGCTGAGAATCATTGCTGTCCAGCCGATGCACGGATGGGGCGTGATGCAGCGTCTCCGTCACCTGACCGACGACGTTTTTCAGGTCACGCCCGGATCGCTCTTTCTCGCGCTCCGGCGCCTCGAAGAGAACGGCTGGGCGTCCGGTTCTTGGGGTGTCTCCGAGAACAACCGGAAGGCGAAAAGACCACGGGGCTCGTGTCCGTACGCGATTTTCTGCCTGACGTCGTTCGGAAGGGGAAGCACCGCTGGAGAAGCTCAGGCCATGGGCACCGGCCAGCGCGCCGGGCGCACACAGACAAATGTTCTTGACGATCGCCCTACGCGCCGTCATTCTCAGGCGAAGAACACTATTCCCATCGAGAGGACTGTATGCGAACGACCATTCTCGCTGCGCTGCTCGTCGCGCTTGCCGTTCCGGCAGAGCTCGATGCCCAAGCCCTGGAATCCGTCGAGCCTTTCAAGGTCGGAACGTTCCAGATTGACGGAACTCCAACGGTGGCCCTCGTGTTGCGGGACGCCCTGATCGTCGACATCGGCGCGGCGAATACCGCGCTGGAGCTGGATCAAACCTACCCCCGCCTCACCATGCCGGCGGATATGCTCGCGCTCATCGGCCAATACGAGTACGGCGTCAAGTACCGGCTCTACGAGATCGTCAACGACCTCGTGGCCGGAAACCGGCTCTCGGGCGGTGGCCGGGCGGACTACGTCCACGACCTCCAAGACGTCAAGATCCTGCCGCCGATCCTGTATCCCAGCAAGATCATGAATGCGGCGGTCAACTTTTACACACACGCGTGCGAGGGTTGCACCGAGGAAGAGCTGGAGGCACGCACACGGGAGCGGCGGGAGAATCGGGGCGTACCCTATCTGTTCCTCAAGCCCACGCGCGGCGCCGTCATCGGCAGCGGTGACGACATCGTGATGCCCTACGGCCGTGACGAGATCGAGTGGGAAGTCGAAATGGCCATCGTATTCGGCCGGGCGGGCAAGTACATTTCCGCAAGCCGTGCATACGATCATGTGTTCGGCTATATGGTCGCCATGGACATATCCGACCGTGGTGGACGTCCCCCAGGCGGGTCGTCTTTCACCACGGACTGGTTCGTCGGGAAAGGTCACGACACGTTCGCACCCCAGGGACCGTGGATCGTTCCAAAGGAGTTCTACGGGGACCCGATGGAGCGCCTGCATCAGACCCTGGTCATTGACGGCGTGACCGTCCAGGAGGCCAGAGCGGGAGACATGATTCACAATATCCCGGAGCTGATCGAGTACGCGTCGTCGCTCATTACCGTATTCCCTGGCGACGTTCTGCAGAGCGGGACCTCGGGAGGTACGGGCGCAGGTCGCGTCGAGCGCGCGACAGGATCCGGGTTCCTCCAGCCAGGCGAGACGATCAGCGCCAGCATCGAGGGAATCGGCACGCTGACCCACACGGTCGTCGCCGAGGAGAGCGTTCCGGACGACCTGTCTGGCGCCGAGCTTCCGCCGGTCGAGTCCTATCGCGGGCGGGGTCGCTGACAGGCCGGCCCCGTCGACGGCCGACGAATAACCTTCATCGGAGTTGCTGTCACATCGCGCGAGCGAAGATATCGCCGACAACCTGGCTTGCGTTTTTTCCGAGTGCCGTACGGATGCCGATCTCGCGCGTGCGCTGCGACACGGTGAACGTCGTCACGGCTGCCACAGACGCAGGGACGTGTGACGGGCGATATGCGAGAAATCCACATCCGGGCTCAAGAGCTCGGCATCGAGATCCATACAGAGCTGCGCGATGATGCAGTCCACGGAGCCACGCACGGTCACGCCCTTCGCTTGCAGGTAACGGAACAGGCGCGCCGCCCGGACGTGACATTCGACCGTGGGATGCATCACCGGCAATGACACGAGGACGCGCTCGGCGCGCCGGAACCCGGCATCGGATCGAAACCCCCGCAGGACCTCCGTGATGATGACAGGAATGACGGCCATGTCCGTTTCTTCCTCGAGTGCGCTTTCGAGACGATCGGCGTGGGGATTCCGCGCTCCGTTGAAGAAGTCGGCCCAGGTGTGCGAATCCACGACGATCATTTGCCGGATGTGCCGGTGGTCCGCGCGGAGCGCCAGGAGCCGATGTCGCCCTGCCAGGGGAGTTTGCCTCGAAGCCCCCGAATCGTGCGATACAATTGCCCTTTTTCGACGAGGCGGCGCAGCGCAAGGTCCACGACCTCGCGCTTGGTCCTGGCACCCGTCAGGCGCATGGCTTGCTCGACCAGCCCGTCGTCGAGTTCGATATTGGTTCGGCCCATATTCACCTCCCGGGACGCATACACCAACATGGCACTGTTTGGTGTATAGCGACCACTGCGAACGGGTGGTCTTTGGGCGACTCCGTCGCGAGCAATGTCTCGTGAAGCCTCGCGAGGCGCAGCTGTCCGGTAGGATCGCAGATCTCCATGCCCGTGATTATGGCTTCATTTCCGCGCGCTTTCCGGCCTGGGAAGGCAAGGTGGAACGGGCGATCGGCTACGTCTTGTGGTCTCCTTCGACGTCTTGGACGGGATTTTTTTAATTGGCTATTCTTTCGCGTTGATGGAGACTTACGCGCGAGGTGGGGGACTTGGATTCGAAGCCGCGATTTGGCAAGAACGCCGATGACGTGCGCGTCCATCTTGGGGGTTCGTTCGTGTTGGAGCTCCCGGCGAAAGCGGCGGCAGGTTACACGTGGCAGCTCGCCGGAGATCCCGAGGTCGCGATTCTAAGTGAGGAGCGGATCCGTCGTGTCGGGTCCGGCTTAGGAGCACCCGCCGTTCAGGAATTCGAATTCCTTGCGACTC
>CAZTTI010000290.1:0-2615 GCA_964615925.1 uncultured Solibacteraceae bacterium | reverse complement strand
GAAGGGCTACGCGATCTACGTCAGCGAGTTGGCCGAGAGCGGCGACTTCAATGTCGTCCTCCTGACGACCTTCGAAAATGCCGCCCAGCGGGAGAAGGGGAACGACCCGAAAACAGCGGCCGAGTTCCGCAAAAGAGTCGAGCAGAAGATGTCCCGGCAGCAGAGCTTCGAGGTGACGGAGGGGTACACGAAGATCCGCGACATCGTCGGTGAGTACGTTCTCCGCGAAGTGAAGATCAAGTAAGCATCTCCTCGGAGTCCGCGGACGGTGTTTCCTCCGTTCGCGGCTCCGCTTCCGGCCTCCGTTCGCATTCCCTCAGGGTGGATCCTCCTTCTTCACGACATGCTCCACTCTCGTGCGGTGCATGACGTCCATCAACTGGCGGATTTTCTCCGGGTCCATCGGAACACCGGCCAGCGCGCCGAGATTGAGAATGGCAAGGACGAGGACCTTCGCCAGAGTCTTCCCGAGTGACATGACTCCTCCTTTTCGCGAGGGGTGAGCGGAAGCTCAGCGCGAGGGAGGACCGCGTGGATCGGCGAGCGCGGGCAGCGCGACCGATCGGGGTGTGACGCAGACGAAGATCGTCGCACGCGCGACGAGGAGCGGCGCAGCGACGACGAAGATCGCAAGCGGCAGCGCCCCGAGCGGCAGGAGCGCCGCCAGGAGCACGAGGCCGGCAATCACGATGTTGCGCGTCACGAGGGGGTCATTCTCGCATAACCCAAAGGGGTTCTTTGGGGTCAAACGTTCGCTTTCCCGTTCACCGGCTCCGCTCGCAAGAGGCCGGCGGGAGGTCGTTCATGCCGCATGCTGCTCACCGTTTGCATTCTCCGTGACGATGTCGAGCAGCCGGACGACCTGCCCTTCGAACTCGGCCAGGCTGCATCGGCTCTTCGTCAGGAACTCGGTGGGGCCGAGACGAAGGCGTGACTGATCGGCGCTTCCAACCTCCAGCGCCGAGTAGACGAGAAGCGGAATGCGCGCGAGATTCGCACTTTCCCGGATGGCTTTGACGACCGCGTAGCCGTCCATGTCGGGAAGCACCGGATCGAGGACGATCAAACTGGGGACGTGTTGCCTGCACATCTGAATCGCCTCGCTGCCCGTGACCGCATGGAAGGTCCGGAAGCCGCGGCTCTGAAGGGCCGTGGCCATGACTCCCGCGAGATCGAGATCGTCCTCGACCACGAGGATCGATGGCGTGGCCGGCCCATGCTCGATGGCGGGCTGCGCCACAGGCGAGGAGACCTTCAGCGGAATCGTGAACTGAAACCGGCTGCCCGCCGGCTCGTTCTTCTGCGCCCAGATCCGCCCACCGTGCGCATTGACGATGCTCTGGCAGATGGCCAGGCCGAGACCGGAACCGCCTTTGTCTCGCGAGTCCGAAGCATCCACCTGGCTGAAACGGTCGAAGATGGTCTCGAGCTTGTCCGCGGGTATGCCTCTTCCCTGATCCGCGACGGCGAACACGAACTCTGCACCATGTGTGGCGCCGCTCAATGTCACCGTCGTATCGCGAGCCGAAAACTTGATGGCATTGCCGAGCAGGTTGGTCAGTGTCTGGATGATTCGGTCGCTGTCGCCCCAGAGTGCTGCGATTGCCGGCACGCCGACGAGGTGCACGCCCGCCTCGTCGCCCATCGACTGCACTCCTTCCAATGCCTGGAACATCACCGAGCTCGCGTCGACCTCCCCCCGGTGCAGCTCGACCTTCCCGGACTCGATCCGCTCCAGATCGAGAATGTCGTTGATCAGCCGGACCAGGCGATCGGTGTTGCTGACGGCGATCGCCAGCATGCGCTGCCCCTTCTCCGCGATGGCGCCGAGCATTCCGCTGCTGAGCAGACCGAGGGCTCCGCGGATCGAGGTCAGCGGTGTTCGCAGCTCGTGACTGACGGTCGAAACAAACTCGCTCTTCAACCGTTCAATGGCCCGGCGCTCGGTCACGTCGCGGAACATCACCACAGCGCCGATCTGAGTTCCGTGCTCGTCGAACATCGAGGTGGAGGAGAACTCGACCGGAAAGCTCGTACCGTCCGCGCGCCAGAAAGTCTCCTCCGCGGCGGAGAACGATTCGCCACGGCGCATGGCCTCTGTGGTCGCGCAGGCGGCCTCGGGCCAGGGTGTCCCGTCGGGGTAGGAATGATGGAAAGCGGCGTGGAACGATTTCGTGCCGATGCCCGACAGCGTCGTGCCGAGGATGCGCACGGCGGCGGGATTCATGAAAGTGGGCCGGTTGTCGAGGTCGACGCCGAGGATTCCATCCGTGGCGCTGTTCAGGATCAGCGCGCTTTGTCGGGCCAGCCCGGCGTTGACCTCCGAGGCTTTCTCTGCAACGTTCTTTGCGACGAGCAGCCTGCTGTCGCGCTGCTCGATCTCGGCGAGCATGCCGTTGAATCCGGTCAGCAGGTGGTGGATCTCATCTTCGTCATCGGGACTGCGGCGATCTGCCCTGACGCTGTAGTTCTTGTCTTTGGAGACGAGACGTGCCACACGGGCGAGCTCCACGATCGGATCGGAAATGTTGCGCTGCAATCTCCAGGACAGCAGGAACGCGAAGAGCAGCGAGATCAGGACGATGCCCGCGGCGATCGCTGCATATCGCTTCAGT
>CAZTTI010000289.1:0-7949 GCA_964615925.1 uncultured Solibacteraceae bacterium | reverse complement strand
GGGCAAAACCCATCCCGCGCCGCCTGAAAAGAAGATCCGCGGACTCGAGAGCACGGTATACGGCCGATTCCCGTTCCGGCGACGGCGTCCCGAAGTAACGCGTGGCGAGATCACCCACCGAGCAATCCTCATGAACGGTGTTCACCGACTCCCACAACAGTTCCACGTCGATTGCGTCGGCAAGCTCGGATATCGATCCCATGAGACGCTCGGCCTGGGTTTGGAACTCGCTCTCGTTCACAAGCCCGTGGACGATGAGGATGCGGGACGCGGGGATGCTGGACTGCCGGCCCTTCGGGTCGATCACACGCACTTTCTTGTGTTCGCGCCTTCGAACGAGGCCCATGTGAAGCGCGCCGGAGTCGACGTACTCAACGATGTGCCCCTCGATATCCACGCCCGCATGTTAACTCGAACCCGCGAAGCGCGTGCTAAATTGGGTCATGACCGACGCGGCCTCCCATCCCCTGAACAGCCCGGGGCTCCGAGCCCAGACTCCGGGGCAGCTCGATGATCTCCTCGCGCGCCCCGATGCCGGGGAAATCGTCCGTCAATCCTCGTTCGAGCAGGCGTTCTTCACGGTGAAAGCGCTCGGCCTGGCCGATTCGTTGGACCTGCTCCCCCTGGTCACCGAGCGCCAGATTCGGGGCTTTCTGGATCTCGATTGCTGGCGGAAGGACAGCTTCGCGCGCCGGCCCTTCATGGAATGGATCGCCGCCTTCGCCCATGGGGGATCCGAGGAGACGGCGCGCGCGTTGGCGTCCGCGGACGCCGAACTCGTGGCCCTGTTCCTGAAAGACCTGATTGCCGTGTATGAGGTGGAACGCGACGACCCCCCGCCCGTGACCCAATTGACATACACGCCGGACAACGCGCTGGCCGTCGAGCACCTCGGAACCGGGGATCAGGCCACGATGGCCGTTCTGATCCTCGACTCCGTGTTCCGCCACGAGCCCGCGCTCGCGTACCACATCCTGCGCCGTGTCCGGTACACGACTGCGACCGAGCTCGAGGAGTCCGCCTATCAGAATAAGGTGCGGCGACTGGACGTCCACGGATTCGTCGACTACTACGAAGCCCTGTCCATCTACGCGGAAAATCCGCGTTCGGAGGCCCCGGTCCGGCCGCGGCCAGCGGAGGGACCCGAAGACGAGGTCATCGCCGCCCAGGAGTCCCCGGGCGGCCTGCCCGCCTTGTTTGCCGACTCGCTTTCCGATGGCGGCTTCCTCATGGCCGCGATCGGGAGCGTGCCGGAGTCGGAAACGCGCCGTATCGGAGAAGAACTCACGGCGCTGGGGAACCGGGTGCTCTCGGCCAATCTCGTCAACCTCGGGGAGGTCGAGGGCATTCGGTCGGCGCTGGGCGAGATGCGGGACTTCCTGACCATCGGCCTCGAGGAAGTGTCCGGGGGCGACGTCCACGCCGCGTCGGCGGCACTGGGGGCGAACCACGTTCAGGCGGTATTCCGTGCCGGCTTCGACGTCGTTGCGCGTCTCGGCCGTGAGGCCGAACAGGTCGCCCGCGTTCCCTACTTCGACGTGGAACTTCTCGAGAGCCCGGACCTCGAGTTCCTTTCCGGGCTCGTGCGATCGAAGCCGCTTCTTTGGGACGACGGCGCCTATCGCAATTTTCGGAGCGTCGCGGAGATCGACCAGGCCCGGGAGCGGCTCGACGGCATCCGTACGGTGGTCGAGGGCCTGCTTGGCCTGTTCGGCCCGATCGACACCACGATCAAGGTGGCGTTTTCGACGGCTCTGGTCCAAAAGGCGATCTCCGGGAAGTTCCATCCCGATCCGATCGACGCCGACCTGTTCCAGGACTTCGTTGCGGCTGGCGTGGAGTTTCCCGAGGTGGCGATTTCCGAAGCCCTCGACCGGGTCGTGGGACGCTGGATCGACGAATTGCGCGAGGACATCCGGCGATTGACGCCGTCGGCCATCGATCCCCGTTTCGTCGGGTTCGTGCGGTTGCGGCCGCGCGGATGACGGCGAACCTGAATGGAAGAACCGTGATCCTGGCCGGCGGTTCCGGCGGGATCGGGAGCGCGGTCGCCGATCTCGTTGCCGCCCGCGGCGGCATTCCCGTCATCGGGTATCTCCAGAACGCCTCGAGAGCGACCCAACTCGCCCGCAGACTCGGAGAGCGCTATCGCCTGGATGTACCCACCGTGGAAGGAGACATTCTCGACGGCGAGGTCCGAAGCCGGCTGCTCGACGCGGCCCGATCTCGCGGCGATCTCTACGGCCTCGTTCCCCTGGTCGGCGAACCGGCCCGCGTTCCGATCGAGAGCGCGACGGCCGACGAAATGATGCAGTCGACGCGAGCCAACTTCATCGGTCCCGTGTTGATGGCCCGTGATTTCGCCGCGCGGGTTCGCGGCAACGACTCTTCGATCGTGCTCGTGTCGACGATGCAGGCCATCGGGCTGTTTCCCGGAAGCGTGGTGTACGCCTCGCCGAAAGCCGCGCTCGTCCACGCGGGCCGGATTCTGGCGCGGGAATGGGGAGGCAGCGTCCGGATCCGGGTCAACGTCGTCGCTCCCGGGGTGAACCGCGCCGGGATGGCGATGGCGAGCGTCGAGAGCGGGAAATACGATCCGTTCATCCAGAGTGACGTCATCACGCGTTTCGGCGAGGCGGCAGACGTCGCCCGGGCGATCGTGTTTCTTCTCGAGCCGGACAACTACGTGACCGGCCAGGTCCTGACGGTCGATGGGGGATTGACCACCCGCAAGTGAGTTCGATCCCGACCAGTTCTGACCGTTTCTCACGTTACGGTCAGCCATGCCGCGATCCCCGAGCACGCTCGTCATCGACATCGAAACCGTCGCCCAGCCGCTGGAAGCCCTTCCGGAACGGGCCGTGGAAATCCTCCTCGCGGGAACCGAAAACGACGTGGAGCGGGAAACCGTCATCGACCGGATGGGACTCGATCCGGCGACGGGCCGCATCGTCTGCATCGGCGTCCACTGGATCGAACTGGACCGGTCCCGTGCCTACTGGCAATCGAACGAAGTCGAGCTGCTGTCCAACTTTTGGTCCGACCTGGCCCAGATCCGCCCGACCCGGTGCGTCACGTTCAACGGAAAGTCGTTCGACTTTCCCTATATCAACGTGAGGAGCGCCATCCTGGGGGTTCCTCCGCCGCGGGACCTCGTCCTCGACACGCGCCGTTTCTCCATCGACAGGCACTTCGACGTCCGGGAAGCCCTGACCAACTACGACCGGTACAAGAAAGGCACGCTCGAGTTCTTCTGCGAGATCTTCGGCGTGCCGTCCCCGAAAGACGGCATCGACGGCGCCGCCGTCGCCACCTACTATCGCGACGGCCGCCTCGAGGAGATCGCGCGCTATTGCCTGGCCGACTGCAAGGCGACGGGGGAGTTGTACCAGCGCCTGCGGCATTTCTATCGCTAGCCGATGAAGTTCCTGTCTTTTCTTTCTGATGGCGGGCTGCACCCCGATCCGGCCTGACGGTTTCGATCGGCTTCCCGACCACCGTTTCCCGACTCCGGTTGACACTGGCCCGGGTCCGACGTAGAAATGAGGAATGAGCGGCGCGATCTCCCAGTACGCTTTGTTGATCGTCTGCTGGATCTCCGCGCTCGTCACCCTTGTCATCTTTCTCGAAAGCTGGTTCGCCCTCACCCGCCGGTCCCGGCTCGGTCCACGACGCTCGACCGACTCCCACGGGGTTGTTTCCGTCGTCATTCCGGTCGACCGGACCGACGAGGCCTCCGGCCGGGGCATCGCTTCGGTCTTCGACCAATCCTATCCCTTCATCGAACTCGTCCTCGTGTATTACGGCGAGAACGACGACCACCGGCGCTTCGTCGAGCAGTTCCGGGAAACGAGGAGCCACATCCCCGTCCGGGATGTTCCGGTCGCGTTTCCGATCGATTCGGAGACCGCGCGGGTCCGGGCGCTCGAATACGCGCAGCCGGCTCTGCGCGGGTCGTGGATCCTGGTGTCGGAGTGCGACGTCGTCATGGACACGTTCGCGGTTGAATCCGCCCTGGAGTTTGCGGGCTCGGAGGAAATTTCGGCCGTTGCGATGATTCCGGGCGTGGAATGCCGTTCGATCGCGCAGCGCCTGCTCGCTCCGTCGCTGGAATGGTTCGTGAGAATGCTGCGCGCGCTGGATCGGGGAAAGGAAAAGGCGGCGCGGCTCAACATGACGGCGCCGTTTCTCCTGCTCCATGGGCAGACCCATTCCGTTCTGAACAAGATGAACCGGATGCCCGGGATCCTGAACGAATCGGGCTGGACGTTGTGGAGCTACAAGGTTGAGGGCCTCCGAACGTTCCAGGGCGACGGCGCGGGATGGATTTCGCGCGAGGGGACCGTGCGCGCGCTGCTGGCAACGCTCGATGCCGGGTCGCTCAATGTCGGACGCGTGGTCGGATTTGCCTTGGCCAGCGCGGCGATCACGATCGTTTCCGTCGTGGGGATCGTTTATAGCGCTCTGAGTCCCGATTCCGGATTCTCGACGATGGGGATCCTGTATTTCTCGGCGTTCTCGTACAGTCTCATGGCGACGAGCTATTTCTTCTACGCGCGTCGATTAGGTGCCGCGGTCTGGTTTGCGCCGTTCTGGTTCCTGGCCCATACGGCCGCACTGGTGCTGGCGATGTGCGAGCTGGCACGCACACGCCCGTCCGTGCCCGCCGTGCCCGTTCCCGTCCGTCCCGCCGGCCGCGAGGTCTCGACCCGCACCGACGACCGCAAGAACTCCTGAACCATTCTGGAAACGTAGACTCAGCGCCTGGCGCGTTTCATGCGCTCAGCGCCTGGCGCGTTTCATTCGTTCTTGGGCGCTCTTGGGGACCTTCGCCTTGCTAATCTGTCCGAGATGGAAAAGCGTGAGCGCCGCCGTGCCGACGGTGAGGGCAATGGTCACCACGAGGAGCGTCGTGCTCTCGCTCCGGATGCCCCGGATCAACTGGACCAGGGAGATCAGGAAGAGGATGGCGGATCCGGCCACCATGAGAAAGCGGTAGGCCACGGTTTCGCGGAACGGCAGAACCGTGTCCTTCTTCTTGATCTTGAGCCGGCCCATGCCGCGTATTATACGGACCGGGGATGGCGTTAGACGAGTATCGGAGGAAGCGAAAGTTCGATTCGACTCCGGAACCCCCGCCGCGGGTCGATCGGCGCGGCGGCCGGTCGTTCGTGGTGCAGAAGCATCGCGCCTCCCGGTTGCACTATGACTTTCGTCTCGAGATGGACGGCGTTCTGCGCTCCTGGGCCATTCCCCGCGGCCCGTCGCTCGATCCGGGCGAAAAGCGGCTTGCGGTCCAGACCGAGGACCACCCCGTCGACTACGGGGATTTCGAAGGAATCATTCCAAAAGGCAATTACGGCGCCGGCAAGGTCATCGTGTGGGATCACGGAACCTACGAGATGGTCGACCCTCCGACGCCCGAAGACGGTTGGAAAAAACGCAAGTTCCACTTCGTCCTCCACGGACGGAAGCTCGGCGGGGAATGGGTGCTGGTCGAAACGCGCCGCGGGGAACGGCAGTGGTTGTTCTTCAAGGTCGAGGACGGGTGGGCCCGGAGCGGGGACGAGGCCGAGGTGACCGGAACGCGTCCGGAATCGATCGTTTCCGGGCTTCTCGTCGAGCAGGTCGGGACCGGGGAGTCTCCGGAAAACCGGCGGTGGGACGCGGAAATTGAACGGGAGTTGGAGCGGCTGGGAGTCAAGAGCCAGAAGCGGGGGGCTTTCCCGCGGGGCGTGGCCCCCATGCTGGCGGCCTCCAGGACGGATCCGTTCGACGACGACGGGTGGCTGTTCGAGATCAAGTTCGACGGCGTGCGCGCGATCGCCTACCGCAACGATCGGGAGGTGGACTTGCGATCGCGCAACCAGAATGCCCTCGTCGGACGTTTTCCCGAAATCGCCCGCGAGATCCCGTTCCTCCGGGCCGATTCCGCCGTGCTCGACGGGGAGATCGTGGCCACCGACGACGCGGGCCGGTCGCGCTTCAGCCGGATCCAGCCCCGCATCCATCTGTCGATCCCGGCCGAGGTCGCCCGCGCCGAAGTCGAGATCCCGGTCGTGTACCAGGTCTTCGACCTGTTGTACCTGAACGGGTATCGCCTGACGGGGCTTCCCCTGGAGGCGCGAAAGCGCCTCCTCGAGCGCGTACTTCCCCGGAACGGAAAGATCCGCTACACCGATCATGTGATTGGGGAAGGGCGCGCGTTCTTCGAAGCCGCCGTCCACCTCGACCTCGAGGGGATCGTGGCCAAACGCCGGAAATCGACCTACCACGGGCGCCGTTCTAAGGACTGGGTCAAGATCAAGGCGACCCGGACCGAAGAGTTCGTGATCGCCGGGTACACACCGCCCGCGGGAACGCGCGCGTTCTTCGGCGCCCTCGTCCTCGGCCTCTACGCAGGCAAAGGACGCTTGCGTTACGTGGGCAAGGTGGGAACCGGATTCGACGCGCGGCGCCTGGAGACCATTTTTGGCGATCTGACGCTGCGGAAACGGGATTCCGCTCCGTTGGATGCCGTTCCCGACGAGGCCTCCGGCGCCGTTTGGGTCGAGCCGGAACTAGTCTGTTCGGTGCGGTTTACCGAGTGGACGCCGGATGGAAGACTCCGGGCGCCGGTTTTCGTTTCCTTGCGGGACGACCGCGATCCATCCGGCTGCGTCCTGCGCGAGGAGCCCGGGAGCGACGTTCTTCCAGAACGGGAGCCCAAGGAGGAAGGAGCCAAGGGGGCGGCGGGGGACGGTCTCGTCCTCTCGAAGCTCGACAAGGTGTTCTGGCCGGACGATCACCTGACCAAAGGCGACCTGATCCATTTCTATCGTGAAATCGCCGGCTTCCTGAATCCGCACCTCGATGGCCGGCTCCTGGTGCTCAAACGGTACCCGAATGGCATCACGGGCAACTACTTTTATCAGAAGGACGCGGCCGAACACACGCCGGAATGGGTTCGGGTCGTCGATGAATGGAGCGAGGAATCCGAGCGATGGATCCGGTTTTTCGCCGGGGGGCGGACCGACACGCTCCTGTACCTGGCCAATCTCGGAGCGATTTCGGTCAATCCATGGCACTCGCGTGTCGGCCACCTGGACCGGCCCGACTATGCCATCTTCGACCTGGACCCCGGACCGGGTGTGGAGTTCGACGTGGTCCGGAAGGTGGCGCTCGAGCTGAAGCAGGTCCTCGACGAACTCGATCTGCGCGGCTACCCGAAGACATCGGGCGCTACGGGCATCCACGTCTACGTTCCGCTCCTGGAAGACGCGTTCACCTACGCCGACGTCCGACTGTTCACCGAGACCATCGCGTCGATCGTCGTGTCACGGGTCCCCGATCTGGCGACGATCGAGCGCGTCGTCCGGAAACGGCCCGTGGCGGTCTACGTGGATTATCTGCAGAACGTGAGGGGGAAAACGGTCGCTTCGGTCTATTCGGTCCGGGCGCGTCCGGGGGCTCCAGTCTCGACACCCCTTCGGTGGAGCGAACTCCGGCGGCGGTTCGAACCCACGCGGTTCGGCATGAAGAACCTGTTCCGGCGTCTGGCGCGGACCGGAGACCTGTTCGAGCCGGTTCTGACGGATCGCCAGGATATCTCGCCGTTCCTGGACGCGCTTTCCGGCGGGTAGGACTATGCGCCAGACTCGAGCAGATGGAGGGCCTCGGTCAGTTCATCCCGGGCGTGGGTATCACCCATGCGCGTGGCCGAGGTGATGCCGTCCTTGTAGGCGGCGACGGCGTCGTCGGTGCGCCCGGCGCGCTCGTAGGTCTTGGCGAGTTGGTAATACGTCGCGACGTAGTCCGGGTCGTTTCTCCTCACGGTCTCGAACTCTTCGATGGCCCGGGCGGCCTCCCCGAGCTTCGCGAGTTCCATCGCCAGGGCATAGCGGGAAAACGAGTCGTTCGGGTCTTCCTCGAGGAAGCTCTGGAGAGTGTCGATTCGCGACATGTCCTGT
>CAZTTI010000288.1:0-2988 GCA_964615925.1 uncultured Solibacteraceae bacterium | reverse complement strand
GACTGTATGGCCTGCTGCGGCTGGCCGCCGGCGTCTTCGAACACATCATGCTGAAACAGCAGCCCGAGCGGAGCGTTTGACATGGACAACAAAGCGCTGCTCCTGAACGCCTCGCGCTCGGATCTTGCTCATCTCTGGATGAACTTCGCGAAGATCCTGCTCCTGGTCGCCTTCGTCTACCAGGGTGTCCTGACCGATCAGCTCGGACTCCGCCTGCTGGGCAGCGAGAGCTACTTTGTCCTGTACCCGGACGCGGCCGTCGACCCGGCCACCGGGGAATCGACGTCTTCGGCTCGGTTCGTCGAAGAGACGGCGCTCGACAACCCCGGGTTCAAGGTCCACTTCGTGCCGGTGTCGCTCGGTCTTTCCGCGCGTTATGACCAGGTGGAGCTCGAGGTCACCGATGTCTGGAAGGTCACCGGAGGCGGGGAGCGGCTTCCACAACAGATCGCGCCCGAGAAGGACAGCCGGACCCGGAGCTACGTGTGGCCCGAGGGAATCCGGCGTCCGCTGTATTCGGCGGGTTTCGATCTGAGCCAGGTCGTGATGGAAGAGCTCGAGCCGTCCGAATACGAGGTCGCGTTCGATGTCCGGTTCATGAAAGACGGCCAGGTGGTTCATAACTCGAACGGGAATTCCGGTGTGGGTGCCGCGGGGTCGGCCGGGATGGTGTCCCTTACGGTGCGCTCGGCCGACGATCCCCGGTTCGGGGAGATCGTCGTGGCCCGCCGCCAGAGCTTCGAGGTTCCGGAGCGCTTGAGGGAAATGACGAATTGCGTGCTCGAGCTTCCGGGCGGATCCGAGGTCTCGTGCAATCAGGAGCGGATCGCGATCGGCACGACGGCGCCGGGCCGTTATACCGGCCTCGAGGGGTCGTACCGGAAGGACAATGCCCGCGTCCCCTTCTCGATGGACTTCATCGTCCAGGAGAACCAGGCGCCGCGCGCTATCCGGGATCCCCGGGACCCGGCGTTCCTGAGGTTGTTCACCGACGACTGGATCTTCGACCCCGAAGACAACCGCCGATTCATAAACCTCAGTCAGTTCGTGGTCGACAACGACGGAAAGAATACGGACGGTACCTCGAACGTTCAGGTGCAGTCCATGGAGGTCGTGGGAACGACGGATTTCGGCGTCGAGAGGGTTTCGGCGACGTCGTGGCAGTTGGTTCCTCTCGTGGCCAACCCGCGAATCAACCAGCAGTTCGAGTTGCGCGCCGATGATGAGTTTTCCAGAGACCCGATTACGGTCGAATATGCCCGGGGAAGGAACTGAAGGGGGTCGCATGATGGGTTCGACGGGTCGTTTGTTGTTCGGAGTTCTGACGGTTGCCGCGTTCCCGGTTCTCTTGGCCGGAGCGCCTCAGCTTGACGTGCCCTGCGTCGTGGACGGAGTGGACGTGACCAACGCGGCCGACCTCCGGACCGTCGAGGAGGGCCTCATGGTCGACATGGTCTCCGTCGACGCGTCCCTGCTCGAAGGCGCGCCGGAATGGGTCCAGGTCGATAACCTCCTGAAACTCCTCCGGGACTACGCGCCCTTGTCCTGCCGGGAAGACGATGCGGATGCGTTGAGCGCCGAGGGCGTGGATCCAGCGCCGCGGCGGCGCTTCTACATCGGATACGACCCGGCGCTCCAGACCGAAGACGGGCGTGGCCCGACGCTGACGGGCAACCCCTTGCGGGTGATCGGCTCCCGGTTCCAGAGGGTCGTCGGCCGCGACGAAGATCCCTGGTCGCTGGTGGCGTATCCTCCCGACCGCGTCGATCTGGTCCGGCTCGTGGAAACGGGCGAGCGGGCGACGACGAACCCGGAAATCCCTTATGCCGATCGCGTCGTCGACAACCTGGCGTTCGTCGAGCTCGTGGCGGTTCCGCGCATCCAGCAGGTTGGGGCGTGTTACAGCATCGAGACGCTGACGCTGGTTCCACGCCGTGTCTTTGACACGTCGTTCCCGGCTGCGCCCCGCGCCGCCCTGCCCACCGCCGCGGGCAGTTTGTGGGTCCGCAAAGAGACCTCGGAACTGACTCCGGCGAACTTGCGCGCATGGGTCAAGGATCTGGCCAACCTGACACCGCAATGCGAAATCGTCGAAGGTGACGAAGTGCGGTCGTTGTACACGTCGGCCGAGGTGGAGTTCCTCACCGTGATCTACCGGGACGAGATCGAGGACTGGGAAACCTTCTGGGACGATGTCGTTCCCCGGGTCGAAAGGCTCAAGAGAACCGACGTCTACTCCGAGGTGAGGGCGGGGGTTCCGTACGCCGCTTCGAGCCCCGGGCCCGCGATCGACTAGACATGGCCTTCCAGAGCGGCACGGGGCCGACGCTGTAGCCGCCAACGAAACGAATCCCCCTCGAGAGGGGAACCGAAGGAGCTGAGTGTGACGATCCTGGTTCGATACGCCTTCTGGGCGGTCGCTCTCGCTGTCCCTGTTCTCGTATTCGTTCCACGCCTCGAGGCACAGACAGGGGCCCAGACGAGCCCTCCGGTCGTCATCTTCGACGGGCCGGCGGCGTGCCTCCCGCCCGATCAGGCCGCCGAACTGACCGGCGTCATTGCCACCGGCGAGCTCGGGACCGGAGTCGAGCGGCGCCGGCCGCTGGACACCGTCGTCGAGGCGTACCGTTGCATGCTCGATCGGCGCGATCCCCGGACCGCGACCGCGGGTTTCCGCAGTGACTTCACTGCGGGTTTCCGCAGTGACTTCATCGAGAAGTTGCACGGCCTCTACGAAGGACGGGAGTTGTGCCTTCTCGACCGCCTGACGGGCGCCCTGGTCACGATGCGGGACGTCGCAAATCGCAACCGGTCCACGCCGCCCGACGTGCTTTCCCAACAAGAGATCCAATGGGTGTACGCCGCGCTCTCCAACGCGCGGTCGAGCGTCGAGCGCGCGAGCGAGATTCACACCCGTTTTTCGGCCGACCCGTACGACCGCATGCTGCTTCGGCTCGCGAGGACTTCGTGCGTGGAGCCCTCCGATCC
>CAZTTI010000287.1:0-2603 GCA_964615925.1 uncultured Solibacteraceae bacterium | reverse complement strand
CCAACGCGGAGCGGAGCCGCACCATGTTGCCCCCGACTCCCCCGCGCCAGGCCAACGTGCCGGCCACGCCGAGAGCCCCGGCGCCGATCGCGCCGGCCAATAGCGTCCGGCGGTTCGGGCCGTCCGGTTGTATCGCTTCCTTCGAACGTCGGCGTTCGGCCTTCAGGTGTTTCTTCTTTCCCATTCGCTCCTCGGGCTGGCGGCATCTACTCATGACTATGGTATCAGCGAGGCGAGCACCTTCCCGATCGCCTCCCCCGGATCCTCTGCCTGATTCACATAGCGCCCGACGACGATCCAGTTCGCCCCGTCGTCCATCGCCTTCTTCGGCGTCGCGACGCGCTTCTGATCGCCGGCCGGCTGACCCGGCATGCGGACCCCCGGCGTCACGATAACGGCCTCCGCACCGAGTTCGGCGCGCAACATCACGATCTCCTCGGGCGAACAGACCACGCCGTCGGCCCCGGAATCCATCGCCATCCGGGCCAGCTTCAAGACCTGGGAGGAGGGTTCGGCGTCGATCCCCACCGCGCGGAGCGTGTCGCGATCCATGCTCGTGAGAACCGTGACCGCAACGACGGCGGGCCGCTCCGCGCCGCACTCCTCGTCGAGCTTCACCCGCGCCGCGCGGATCATCTCGGGCCCGCCGGAGGCATGGATCGTCATCATCGCCACCCCGAGGCGGGCGCTCGCGACGGCCGCGTGGGCGACGGTGTTCGGAATGTCGTGGAACTTCATGTCGAGGAAAACCCGCTCGCCGCGGGCCACGACCTCGCGAACGACCCCCGGCCCCTCCGACATGAACAATTCCTTGCCGACCTTGAACATGCCGGCGCCGCCCCGGCACTTCTCCACGATCCTGATCGCCTCGGCCGCCGTGTCCACGTCCAGGGCGACGATGACGGCCGAGCGCGTGGCGCTTGCTTTCATTCGATCTTCACCTTCCCGACGAGTTCGGCGATCGAACCCATCTGTTTGCGGCGGAGGTAGTCCGCCAATCCGTCGACTACCCGCATCGACGCCCGCGGATCGGCGAAATGGGCCGTGCCGACCTGGACGGCCGACGCACCGGCCAGGAAATACTCCACGGCGTCGGAGGCGTTCTCGATTCCACCGAGGCCGATGACAGGGATGCCGACCGCCCGCGCGGTCTCCCAGACCAGGCGCAGCGTGATCGGCCGGATCGCGGGCCCGGAGAGCCCCGCGGTGACGTTACGGATACGGGGCTCGAACGTTTCCGGATCGATGGCCATCGCCAGATACGTGTTCGCGACCGTCAGGGCGTCGGCGCCCGCCGACTCGGCTGCGCGGGCGATCGATCGGATGTCGGTGACGTTGGGCGAAAGCTTCACCCAGAGCGGCCGCGAGGACACCTGCCTCGCGCGGGCCACCAGTTCCCGGGTCGCCTCGGCGTTCACTCCGAAGACCAGGCCGCCCTTCTCCGTATTGGGGCACGAGACGTTGAGTTCGTAGGCGTCGATGCCCTCGGCCGATTCCAGCTTCGATATCACGGTGGCGTAGTCGTCGACCGTGAAGCCGAAGACGTTCACGATGACGCGGCATGGAATCGAACGGAGGAACGGCAGCTTCTCTTCGATGAAACGGTCGACTCCGACGTTCTGGAGACCGATGGCGTTGAGCATGCCGGCGGGCGTGGGGTGGAGGCGCGGCGGTGGATTGCCCTCGATCGGGTGAGGCGAAGTCCCCTTCACCGAAATGCCCCCGACGCGGCTGAAATCGATGAGTCCGTCGAACTCCGAGCCGTAGCCGACGGTTCCACTGGCGAGGATGACGGGATTGGGAAAGCCGACGCCGGCGATCGTGACGCCCAGGTCCGGAGCCCTACCCATACGATCTTGAATTTAGCATATAATGTTGAACTCAATGACATTAAAGGCCTCCCACCAGCTCGTGACCGCCGATGAAATGCGGCAATTGCTGGGGGCAATGGCCCGCGAGATCTCGAGCGTCCCATCCGAACTCCCCGTGATCCTGCTGGGGATCGAACGCCGCGGCGCACCTTTGGCCGAACGCCTCGCCCGCTTGCTCGACGAAGAAGGGATCGCATCCGAGCTCGGGCGCCTCGATATCAATCTCTACCGCGACGACCTGGAGTTGGTCGACTCCCAACCCATCGTGCGGAAAACGGTCCTTCCCGTCGACATACAAAACCGGGATATCGTGCTGGTCGACGACGTCCTGTTCACCGGGCGGACGATCCGCTCCGCGCTCGAGGCCCTGAACGATTACGGCCGGGCCGGATCGATCCGGCTGGCCGTCCTCATCGACCGAGGACGGAGGGAACTCCCCATCCAGCCGGATATCGTGGGTCGAAGGACCAACTCCGGTCCAGATGAAATTGTGGAGGTTCGCGTCTCGGAGGTTGACGGAGAGGACGGCGTCTGGATCGGCGAACGCCCCTCGCCCAGGAAAAAACCCGGAGCGAAATCGGAAGGCTGATGTCCAAACGCGATCTCTTGGGAATGCAGGGAATGGACGCCGATGAAATTCATCGGATCCTCGACAGCGCCGAGACCTTCCGCGAGATCGCCGAACGGCCCGTCAAGAAGGTTCCCACGTTGAGGGGCCGCACGGTCCTGAAC
>CAZTTI010000286.1:0-2991 GCA_964615925.1 uncultured Solibacteraceae bacterium | reverse complement strand
CAAGCTCGATGGGCGAAAACGTTCGTTCGGGCACTTCCAGTTCACGGGCCACAGCGGGAGGAATCAGAACTTCGGTAAAGAACTTACCGAGCAGATCGAGCAGGATGAGGTGCGACAGGACACGTATCGGTGACGTGTCGCAAACCACCAGACGCGTCTTCACGCACCCAGGTTCTTCAGTGTTTCAAGATCGGATCGGAGATCTTCGATATCGTACCGATAGACAGGAATTTTTCGAGACGCACATGCTCGCCCGAAGGCTTCCAAATCCAGGTTGGCCAGCCGCGCAGCTTCATCGAATCTCAAGGAGTTGGTTTCGTAGAGCCGGCACGCAATCTCCACGAGAGCCTCTCGATCGTTCGGGCCCAAGCGTTTCAGCAGATCTTCCGGAACGTTGAGTACAGACATTGTTCGACCTTGCTGGCGGCATTATACCGCGGAACAACCGAGGTTCAGAGTCACCCGGTGGGCGGGTAGTGCTACAGTTTGAATCCGGCCCACTAGACGCAGAACGCCAACCATGTGGCTGCAATGGGAAAAGCATGCGCTGCGCGCTTGACGTGCGGCCGTCGCGCAAGCTGAGAGGCATGTCATCGCCAATAAGGTATAGTAAGTATACCTTTATTATATTTTACGCTCGTGCTATAGGTCAGGCGTGGGATTCGAGTACGACCCCGAGAAGAGTGCCGAAAACAAGCGCAAGCACGGCATTGACTTCGAGGAGGCGCAGGCGCTTTGGAACGACGCGGCCCTGGTGGAGATTCCGGCTCGCGTGACCGATGAGCCGCGCTGGGTCGTGGTCGGCAAGATCGAAGAGAAGCATTGGTCGGCCGTGATCACTCGTCGAAGCGAGAAGATTCGATTAATTTCCGTCCGGCGGTCGCGCGATGAAGAGGTGGCAGGTTATGAAAACGAAGATGACGTCGGCAACCTTTGATCGGAAATTCGATGCGGGTGAACGCATCACGGATCATCTCGATCTTGCCAAAGCCCGGCGTCCGGGTTTGGAAGCCAAGCGCGTCAACGTCGATTTTCCGATGTGGATGGTGCGATCCATCGACCGGGAGGCGCGGCGCCTCGGGGTGACCCGTCAATCTCTCATCAAGCTGTGGCTGGCCGATCGTTTGGAACAAGCGCGTTGAGTGCGCATCGTCGGGCCCACCTCGCCGGCTCGATCCGCGGGAGCACCCATGTTTCGCCGAAGTCGAGGTCGAAAGTGAGCAGGAAATCGACGGCGCTGACCGTATATCGAACGATTTCGGAATCACTCGCGCGTTGGAGGTTCAGGGAACGCGGGATGCTTCGTCACGCTCGAGGAAGCTTCGCAATCCTTCTGTGAACGACCTTTCGGAAAGAGAACCACGCTCGGCCTGTCAGCGTTCGAACTCGCGGCGACACGCATCGAGTTTCTCGAGTATCCGGGAATCACCCTTCAGGTCGGCCAGCGGCCGGAGTTGCTGGTCCACGTAGGCCCAGTCCAGCTTTCCGGTCTGGCGCACGACGACGCCTTCGAACGGTTTCGCGAGGTTCCCCCCATCTCTCGACGGCGAGGCCGCCCATGAAGCCGAAGCGCCAGCGCTCGGATTCCATCAGCGCCTGAATCTAGCCGCAACCCGAATGAGCTCAATCACGTAGCTCGGCGCAGTCGACTGAACAATCGTTGCTGCTCCACTAATCCCGACGTGGGTTCTGGTGCGCGTGGGGGGGACGTGTAGTCGGTGGGTCCCATCAGGAGTTGAAGGGCGGTGAACGGGTCGAGGCGGCGAAGTTCCTCGCGACGGATCGCTTCGAGTTTCGGGCCAGCCCTTTGCCACGTGCGCACCCACCGGCGCGCTGCCGCGATCTCGTCGGTAGTCCATTGCGTCATCGAGTTGGTGGCCCTGACTGATTATACATCGTGATGTTCCGAGGTCTCCGGACCCTTCCCGGACGACGACGAAGACGCACGCGGTCTCGCCGCGGAAGGCGGCTGACGAAAAGCGACCGTCGCTCCAATCCCGCCCAATACAAAGCCCGCCAGCGTGATGATCGCGACCGTCCCGAGCGGAACGTCCGAGGACTCATCCGTCGGCCGTGCAACCGTCGGTGTCGTGTCCGCGAGCGGCATGGGCTCGACTTCGAACTCGACGGAGGCGTTGGCTCCAACCGGACCGGGAGGAAGCGATTGGGACACGACAACCATCGCGCTGGGATCGGCGAGGGCATCGTCGAGAGACGCCGCGATGGTCGGCGACAGCTCGCGGACCAACGCCAGCGCGCGATCGGCCCGCCAACCGGTGAGATCGGGGAGATCGGGGACCGACGGCGGCGGAAACGGACCGAGCTGAAGGAGCACGGTTCCGGCGGGGTCCACCAGGCCCGGAGGAGGATCCTGACCGACCACGGTGCTTTGGGAAAGGTCCACATCGGGAGCATCCACGTTGGCCGTAATGTCGGTCGATAACGCCTCAACCAGGGCCAGCGCGCGATCCGCCCTCCATCCGGTGAGATCCGGCAGGCGCGGGAATCCTTCGACGACCACGAGCCATACCCGGGTGAACGGGGGATAAAGAGGAGCGAACCCCTGATCGGTTTGCGCGCTCGGTTCGGGAATCTGCTCGAGAACGACCGGGGGCATGTCCGTCATCCACACCCGGGCAACGTCGACGTTCGTGAATCCCTGTTCGTCCAATTCTTCCAGAGCATCAGAGAGAAACGAATTACGTACGGTGGGCATCGGCAATCCCCCTTGCGCACCTCCTCCACCTCGCTGTGCAGCGAGTTCGCCGGCCGTGAACAAGAGAAAGAAGACCCCGGCAATCGAGACGATCGTTCGCAGCCAGTGAGTCGGGGGCATGGTGTCGGAGGTTAGTCCGTCCCGGCCGGAAGAAAAAGGAAAATAGTGGTACCGCTGTCCGCGCGGACACTGCGATCGGCATCCCGACTTGTCGACCCTCCGAGCGTCCCGCAGAAGTTGTTGATAATGGGAATACGAGTGTAGTTCAATTCACG
>CAZTTI010000285.1:0-7379 GCA_964615925.1 uncultured Solibacteraceae bacterium | reverse complement strand
GACGAGGGGGTTCTGCGAGTAGCACGGTGCGAACGAGACCTCGCCTCCGACGGTGGGGACGCCGAAGCAGTTCCCGTAGTGGGCGATCCCGCCGACGACGCCTTCGAGAATCCGGCGGTTCTTCGGACCCTGTTCACCGTGGAGCGGCCCGAAGCGCAGGCTGTTCATCGTGGCGATGGGCCGGGCCCCCATCGTGAAGATATCGCGCAGGATCCCCCCAACACCCGTCGCCGCGCCCTGGAACGGCTCGATGTAAGAAGGATGGTTGTGCGACTCGATCTTGAAGGCGACGGCGAGCCCGTCTCCGATGTCGATGATGCCCGCGTTCTCCCCAGGTCCCTGCAGGACCACGGGACCCTCGGTCGGCAACCGGCGGAGATGAACACGGGAGCTCTTGTAGCTGCAATGTTCGCTCCACATGACGCTGAACACGCCGAGTTCGGTCAACGTGGGTTCGCGTCCCAGGATCTCGACGATGCGTTCGTATTCCCCGGCGGTGATGCCGTGTCGTTCCAGCTCGGTATCGGTGTAAGCGGGCATTCTGTTTCGGAATCAGGAAACCATGGCCTGGACCATGGACTCGAAAATCAGGCGTCCGTCGTCGCTGCCGAGCAGGCGATCGAAGGAACGGTCCGGGTGCGGCATCATGCCCAGGACGTTCCGTCCGGCGCTGAGAATGCCCGCGATGTTGGAAACGGACCCATTGGGGTTGGCTTCAGGCGAGGGCTCACCGGTTGAATCCACGTATCGGAACACCACGCGGTCCTCGTCGTCGAGGGCACGGAGCGTGTCCGCATCAGCCTGGTAGTTACCGTCTCCGTGACCAATGGGAATCCGCAGGACCCGGCCTCGCTCGAGATTCGAAGTAAACGGCGTGTGGCCGGTCTCGACCCGGAGGTTCAACCACCGGCAGACGTAGCGCGAACCCGCGTTGGGAAGCAGGGCTCCTGGGAGCAGTCCCGACTCGGTCAGCATCTGAAATCCGTTGCAGATCCCGATCACGAGCCCGCCCTTCGCCGCGAACTCCCGGACCGATCTCATGACGGGAGAAAAGCGCGCGATTGCACCCGGACGAAGATAGTCTCCGTAGGAAAAACCGCCGGGAAGAATGAGGGCGTCGAAACCATCGACCGACGACTCCTGGTGCCAGATGAAGTCCACCGGCTGGCCGGTGACGGTCTTCACCGCGTGATAACAATCGTGGTCGCAGTACGCGCCGGGAAAGACGACGACTCCGAATCTCATCGGTTACTGCCCTGAGTTCCACAGGATCTCATAGTTTTCGATCACGGGATTGGTCAGGACGTTGCTGGCCAGCCTCTCGACGAGGGCTTCGCGGTCCGGAACGGCGATATCGTCGGAAATCTCGACCTCGAAGAACTTTCCCTGCCGGACCTCCCGGATTCCCGAAATCCCGGCCGTCTCGAGATTGCGTTGGATCGTCATCCCTTGTGGGTCGAGAACCGTCGGTTTCAACGTCACGACAACCCGGACTTGCATCAATTGATCTCCATTCGTCCCGATGAAACCATTCACTCGTGCCGGCCGAAGACGCGATCGAAGATCCGGTCCACGTTCTCGAGCAGCTTCTCCGACTTGAAAACGCGATCGATTTCCCCCGCCGTCATTCGCCCGGTGATGTCGCTGTCGGCGGCGACGCCCTCGCGAAACGTGATGCCGTCGTCCCAGACCTTCATCGCGTTGCGCTGGACCCACCGGTAGGCATCCTCGCGGGCGACTCCGCGTTCGACCAGCTCGAGCAGCAACTGCCCGGAGAACACCAGGCCGTGCATCATGTCCAGGTTTTCCCGCATGCGTTCCGGATAGACCACCAGCCGGTCGATCATGTCGGCCGTCTTCGCGAGGAGGTAGTCGAGAACGATCGTCGAATCCGGAAAGATCACGCGTTCGACCGAGGAATGAGAGATGTCGCGTTCGTGCCAGAGGGCGATGTTCTCGAATGCGGCGAGGGCATTGGAACGAAGCACGCGGGCCAGGCCGGAGATCTGCTCCGAGGTGATGGGGTTCCGCTTGTGGGGCATCGCCGACGAACCCTTCTGGCCCTTCGCGAAATACTCCTGGGCCTCCCGGACCTCGGTTCGCTGGAGATGGCGGATCTCGACGGCGATCTTCTCCAGACTTGCCCCGACCAGCGCAATCGTCGAGATGTATTGCGCGTGGCGGTCGCGCTGGACCACCTGCGACGACGAGGGCGCGGCTCGCAACCCCAGGCGTTTCATAACCCGTTCTTCAACATCCGGGGAGAGATGGGCGAACGTTCCGACGGCTCCGGAGAGCTTGCCGACCTTCATGTCCTCGGCGGCTTCGGTCATCCGGACCCGGTGCCGGCGGAACTCGTCGTACCAGATGGCGAGCTTGAACCCAAAGGTGATGGGTTCGGCGTGAATCCCGTGCGTGCGGCCGGCCATGACCGTCGTCTTGAACTCGAACGCCCGCCGTTCGATCACGCGGAGCAGCGTCTCGATCCCCTCGAGCAGGATCGCCGACGCATCGGCCACCTGGAGCGCCAGCGCCGTGTCGACGACGTCCGACGACGTCAGCCCGTAATGGAAATACCGCGACGCCGGCCCCACGTGTTCGGCCACAGCGGTCGTGAACGCGATGACGTCATGGCGGGTCTCGGCTTCGATCTCCTCGATCCGTGCGACGGAAAAATCTGCGCGCTCGCAGATTTCCTTCGCCGCGTCCGAAGGGACGACACCTTCGGACTCGAGCACGGCGGTGGCGGCGAGTTCGACCTCCAGCCACTTCCGGTACCGGGTCTCGTCCTCCCAGATGCGGCCCATGCCGGGGCGCGTATATCGCGGAATCACTCCGAGGTCTCCTTCAACCCAGCTCGAGCGGCACCGTCGACTGGTCCTGATGGGCCAACATGACCGAGGATGGGTCCATCCCGCGCCCTTCGAGGGCCTGGCACGCTTCCTGCCGCGCAATCTCCGGGTGGTTGTTCTGAGCGCTCAGATGGGCAAGAACGATCTTCTGAGCATGTCCATCATAGGCGTTCGACAGAAAACGAGCCACCGCCGTATTCGAGAGGTGACCCTCGCGGCTCATCAACCGCTCTTTCAGACTCCACGGATAGGAACCCGCCCGGAGCATCTCGAGATCGTGGTTCGACTCGATGATGAGGACGTCGCTTCCCGAGATGGAGTCCACAACGGTTTCGGGAATCCACCCGAGGTCGGTGAGCTGCGTCACCTTGATTCCTTCGTAAGTGACGGAATATCCAACGGGATCCTCGGCGTCGTGGGGCACGGCGAACGGCTCGACGTCAAGGTCCCGGATCGTAAAGGGCCGACCCGGCGCGATGGGGATGATGGCCGAACCGTTCATCTCGAACCGGCCTGTCCGGCTCTTCTCGATTGTTCCCGGAGACATGAACGCCTCGACCGACGCCAGCTTCAACATCGGCCCGAGCCCCCCGATGTGGTCGGTGTGTTCGTGGGTGACGAGGACGGCGTCCAGCGTTTCGGGTTCTTCCCCGATCTCGGACAGGCGTTTGCGCAGGTTCCGGGGCCCGAGGCCGCAGTCGATGATCAGCCGGACGCGCGGGGTTCCGATGAACGTGGCGTTGCCACGGCTGCCGCTGCCCAGGACGGAGATCTTGATCGACATTCGGTGAAATGGGGGCCAGAAATCTTTCGTTACAATCCTTGGGGAAGCCGGAAGCAGAACGTCGCGAACGGGACCCGGGCATCCGGATTCGTGCGATTCCCTCCCGCGGGAGCAGTATGCACACCGGGGGGGACAGGTCGGGGGACCCTACCAATAAAATACGGCGTCCGGTAAAATACGGACATGCGTCTGAAGCCCATCATCTTCTTTGCAACCGTGGCGTTGCTGGCCGGGTTCGTGATCTACGATGGGCTCCAGGCCCCCCCTCCGACCCTCGTGGGGGCCGAAGCGCCGAACTTCGCGCTCCGGAATTTTGAAGGGGAAACCATCCAACTGAGCGACTTCGCGGGCAAGCTCGTCTTCCTGAATTTCTGGGCCACATGGTGCGAACCGTGTATCCGCGAGATCCCGGACATGATGACGATGAAGGAAGCGTTCGACGGACGCCCGTTCGACATGCTGGCCATCAGCGTCGATACCCGTTGGGACGACGTGAATTCGTACCTCGAGGAAAACGGCTTCGAGCTTCCGACGGTCCTCGATCCCGGCCAGGCCGTCACCCTGGACAAGTACCAGGTGACCGGTTTTCCGGAAACGTTCCTCGTCAGCGTCGATCAGAACGGAAGGGGCACGGTCCTGGCCAAATACATCGGGGAACGCGCGTGGGCCCAGGCCCGGTGGTTCGACGAAGTCGATCGCTTCGTGAAGACCGTTGAGCAGTCCAACGATTTGACCTCCGGCGTTGACTGACCGGCCCCAGACGCTCGATCCCGCATCGACTCCGCTGATCTCCTTCTTCGGACGGACACGCGAGGAGCTGGCCACCCGTCTCGACCGTCCGTTCCGCGCGACGCAACTCTACGAGGCCGTCTACAAGCACGACATCTCCGAGATCGGCGAGATCACGAACCTGCCGAAAGGGATGCGATCCGATCTCGAGGCATGGCTCGATCTCTCCCTTCCGCGCGTCCATCGGAGCTTCGACTCGGCGGATGGAACCCGGCGTTACCTGGTCGCGCTCGACGACGGCGAGCTGGCCGAAACCGTCTCGATCCCCGACGGAGCTCGCCACACGATCTGTGTCTCGTCCCAGGTGGGGTGCGCGCTGGCGTGCGCCTTCTGCCTGACGGGACAGCTCGGATTCACACGGCACCTGACCACCGCTGAGATCGTCGGCCAGGTCATGCTGGCGCGGGCGAACGATATCCGGGAGCGACACCTCAAGGACCATTTCAACATCGTCCTGATGGGCATGGGCGAACCCCTGCACAACTATGACAACGTCATGGAGGCCCTCGAGATCCTCCACGATCCGGCGGGGCTGAACATGTCGATGAACCGCATCACGCTCTCGACGGTCGGTCTGATCCCCGAGCTCGAACGTCTGGCCACGGCCCCACTTCTCCCCAATATCGCGGTCTCGATGACGGGGGCGACCGACGAAAGGCGCAATCGTTGGATGCCGATCAACCGGACCTATCCGATCCGGGAACTGGTTGCGGCCTTGAAGAAGCTCCCGCTCCGCCGACGGCGCATCATGATCGAATATGTTCTCATCAAGGACGAGACCGACTTCGACGACGATGCGTTGGCGCTTTCCGGCATCGCGGCGGATCTTGGGAGCAAAGTCAACCTGATCCCGCTCAACGAAGCGCCGGACCTCGACCATTCCCGTCCGGAAGCGGAACGAGTCCTCCGCTTTCAAAAGATCCTGATCGATCGCGGAATCGCGACGTTCGTCAGGAAACGACGCGGCGACGACATTTCCGCGGCATGCGGCCAGCTCAAGAAGAAGTGGGCGGACGGGATCCCCCAGATCGATATGAACGCGCTGAACCTGACCGGCTCCTAATACGTATCACGCAGCCAGCGGATGATCTCGTCGATCGTTTCCTCGGCCGTCAGCCACCCGAGCGTCGACCCTTCTCCGTTCACCAACGTCAGCCGCGAGGCCCCGTTCACGTATTCTCGGACGGCGGTGCCCTCCTCGAGCGTTCGTTCGATGATCTGAACCGTCCGCGGGTTGAATTCGCGCGCGGTTCCCGCCATCGCCAGCGCCTCGTCGACGTTCGGGTTGATCGCGACCACGGTCCCGACCTCGGGGAAACGGCCACTCGCCACGAGGGCCAGGTTCGCGCCCACGTCGGCGCCGATGACGGCCATGCGCGTGGAATCGATCCGGGCTTGCGTCTTCAGCCAGTCGAGCGCGGGCTCCACGTCCAGCGGGAACTGGCGGGGGTCGGTTCGCCACGCCTCGTCGGCCGCAATCGTATCCAGGTTCCGCGTCGTGCTGGCCCCGTGGCCGCGGAGATCCAGCGCCATGACGGCCCACCCCTCCATGAGAAGCCTTGCCTCCAGATCAGCCCAAACCGTGCGGTTCTCGCCGAAACCGTGGAGGAGCAACGCGGCCGGGATCGGAGCGGGAACACCGCCGGGGACGACAAACGAGGCGCGCAACTCGACGCGGTCGAACGTCTCGATGAGGACTCCGCCGTCCTCGGAATCGCTGACCTCGGGGAAGACGGCGACGGGGAGTTCGAGGTTGAGCACGTTGTCCCGGCGGGCGAGAAACGCCGACAGGAGGCGGGTCTCGGACTCGGATCCGTCGTACGTGGCCCGGATCTCGTAGTCGTTCGCCGCCGACAGCCCGTTGACCTCGTAGATCCCCTCCGGATTCGTGGAATGGGTCCGGGTGACGTTGGTCGCGAGATTGCGGATGAAAACGCGGGCGTCGGCCACCGGAACGCCGCGGGAATCGGTGACGAGCCCGCGGACATTCTTGATCGGGTTGTCGTCATCGGACTGGAGGGCCGCTGCACCGGCGGCTCCGGCGCCGAACGCGCCAAGAAAGATCGCGACGGTCAAACCGAGAATGAGGAAGCGACGGCTATCCGATCCCACGATGCCACTCCGTTCAGTCACCAACACCGAGCAGGCGCTGGATCAGGGACTCGGTCTCCTCGTAACGCCCCGTGCCCGTGTGGTTCATCTGGATCACGCCCTCCTGGTCCACGACGAAGTGGGTGGGCCAGGCGGCGTTCAGGTAGTCCAGCCACGTCAGGTACTCGTGATCGGTCGCCACCGGGTATTCGACACCCCGTTCCGCCATCGTTTCCCGAAGCCGGGCGAGATCTTTCTCGTATTCGATTCGCGGTGTATGCACGCCGATCACGACCAACCCGTCGTCGGCGTATTTCTCGTGCCAGTCGATGACGTACGGCATGGCCTGGGCGCACTCCGGACAATCCCAGGCCCAGAAGTCGAGCAGCACGACCTTCCCCCGCAGCTCCTCGATCGTCAGGGGCTCGGAGTTGAACCACTGGCCGACCTTGAGGGGTGGCGCCATCTGTCCCACGAAGGCGTCGTCGGGCTGTTGCGCCGTGAGCGGCATCGCCGCCGCAAGCAGCAAACATGCCATCCCCATCGTCGTGAACACTGGTCGCCGCATGATGTTTCTCCTTCTGCTTCTCCGTCTCCAGATTCTGTCACAAGGGTTCTTTCCATGCCACAAGGGTCGCCATCGCACAGCCGGCCTCGATCCCCTCGGAATAGAACACCGTGCGAAGCCCGGCAAAGGCCTGCCGAAGTTCCCCTTTCTCGAGCAGGAAGTGCCGTCCGGGTCTCGAATGACCGAGGACGTCCATGTTCTCCGAGGTGAATGTCCTGAAGAAGAGGCATCCCCCAGGCCGGAGCGCCCGCTCGTACTCGGCGAACAACGGGCGATACAGGAACCGCACGTTGAC
>CAZTTI010000284.1:0-2585 GCA_964615925.1 uncultured Solibacteraceae bacterium | reverse complement strand
TAACCGTTTTACATGGAGGACTGTCCCCGTTTTTCAGGCCGTGAAGCTGAACGTGTAGCCGCGTTCCTGCGCGCGGTTGACGGCCACGATGCCGGCCGGGACCGGGACGACGCCGTCCAGGAGGTTCGCCATGACCTCGTTGAAGACGTCATCGGCGTCCAGCCCGCGCTGCCGGGCGGCCGCGCCGGTGAACCCTCGGGTCGCAACGCTGCACAGGGCCACCTTCATGCCGCGATCGAACAACGCCGCCAGCGTCCCACCGAGCCCGGCACCCCGGGAGTGGTACACATTGATCGTGGGCGCCTCGTTCGTCTGCGGATCCACGTAACCCGACATCTGCGACCAGTTCGTGCCGTATTTCTCCCACATCGCGTCGTTGAACGCGAACGGCGTGGAGAAGTGCCGCGCGACGACGATGACGGCGAGGTCGTCGTCGGAAAGGCCGTAGTCGTCGCGGTTGACGTTGAAAAAATTGTTGGCGTATTGCATCGCGCCCGCAAAGCCCGCCGCGGTCGTGTTGTCCAGGATGAACCGGTGCCCTCCGGGGAGCTCGTCCATCCAGTCGTCCTGGGCGTGGCGCGCGGGCTTCCAATCGCTCCCGATCGAACCGGTCTGAGCGGATGACGTGGCCGCGCCGACCGTAAAAGCAGTGCCGAACGCGGTCAGGCCGGCGCCGAAACGCGTCAGGAAAGAACGGCGGGCGGTTTGGGATTCGAATCTCTTCGTGGACATGGGGACCTCTCGTTCGCTTGTTGGATTGCAGAGCGTCTTCGCGGCGAATTATACTCTCGATCGACATGTTCCGGCTTCGTTCTGTATCGATCGTCTGGGTCCTGGGCTTCGCGGGCATGACCGTCGCGGCGTGCCAACCCGATCCCCTCGACCCGGAACTCGGCAAGCTCCCGGTCCCCTTGATTTCCCGTGAGACGACGATGGTGACGGCGTGGGACATCCCGAACAATCCGCTGGAGGATCCGGCGCTCGGGAACTCGGCGGTGGCCGACCAGATCCGGTGGGGATTCCAGATCTTCATGAACACGCCCGGCGAGGCCAGCCACCTCAGCGGGGGAACGATGTCCTGCGGTAACTGCCACCTGAACGCGGGACAACGCGACCATGCGCTCCCCCTCGTCGGAACCGCGGCCAATTTCCCCGAATACAACCGGCGTGCCGGTCGGGACTTCACGCTCGAGGACCGGATCGTCGGGTGTTTCCTCCGCAGCCAGTATTCCACGGGCGTCATTGGCGGGGATCCGGTCCTCGACGATCCCGTCCTTCCGACGCCGGAAACGCCGGAGGTCCAGGCATTGGCCGCCTACCTCCAGTGGCTCTCGCGCGGTTTTGCGCCCGGCGAGAATCCGGATTGGCGGAACCGGAACGCGATTCCCCAAGAGGACCGGCTGCCGCTCGACGCGCTCGATGTCGCGCGCGGAGAAGTGCTGTTCATGGAGAATTGCGCCAACTGCCACGGAGAAGACGGGCAGGGCGTGCAGATCGGGACGAAGAAGGCCGGGCCGCTGTGGGGTCCGGATTCCTGGAACGACGGGGCCGGCGCCGCCCGCATCTACACGCTGGCCGGAATCATCCGTCACATGATGCCGTACATGGAGCCCGGTAAGCTGACCGATGAGGAGGCCCAGCACGTCTCGGCCTTCATCAACTCGAAAGATCGCCCCGTCTACCCGTTCAAGGAACTCGACTACCGGACCGAACCCATGCCCGTGGACAGCGTCTACTACGCGGGTGGGCCCGAAGACGGCGAATAGCCGGGCCGGGTGAAGCGTTCCGGTCCCGGTCTCCGCCGCGAACTGGGGCTCCTCGACGCCGTCGGCGTGGGCTTCGGCGCCATCGTCGGTGGCGGCATCTTCGTCGTGACCGGCGTCGCGGCGGGCGTGGCCGGTCCCGCACTGATCCCGGCCCTGCTCCTGGCGGGGATCGCGGCAACGGCCAATGCCCTCAGCTCCGCCCAACTTGCCGCCCGGTATCCCCAGGCCGGTGGGACCTACGAATACGGATACCGCCTGATCGGTCCCCGGACCGGCTTCGTCGCCGGGTGGCTCTTCCTCGCGAGTAAGATCTCCGCGGCCGGCGCGGTGGCCATCGGCCTGGCGGCTTACGTTGATCCGTACCTCCCTGGCGTTGATCCCCGCGCGATCTCGGTCACGGCCCTCGTCGTGTTCACCGCGCTCAACTACTTCGGCATCCGCCGGTCGAGCCAGGTCAATCTCGGCATCGTCGCGTGTTCGGTGGGAGCGCTCGGGACGTTCGTCGTCGTCGGCGTCGGAGCATTCCGGTGGGAGAACCTCGAGCCGTTCGCTCCCGCCGGACTTGGCGGCGTGATGGAAGCCGCCGCGCTGATGTTCTTCGCGTATACGGGTTACGCCCGCATCGCGACGCTGGGCGAAGAAGTGCGGGACCCCACGCGGGTGATCCCCCGGGCCGTCGTGCTCACCATCATGGGAGCCGTGGTCCTCTATCTGGCGGTGGCCGTCGTCGCCTTGGGCGCCATCGGCTCGGACGCTCTGGCGGCGTCTTCCGCCCCGCTCCGCGTGGCGGCCGAGGCGTCCGGGTGGAGCGCGATGCCG
>CAZTTI010000283.1:0-2686 GCA_964615925.1 uncultured Solibacteraceae bacterium | reverse complement strand
GGTTCATCGTCCTGGACGTCGACGGCGTGTTGACCGACGGTCGGATCTGGTTCGTTCCCGATCCCGCCGCCCCCGGCCAACTCGTCGAGGTCAAGGCGTTCGACGCGAGCGACGGCGCCGGTATCGCGTACGCCCGGAAGGCGGGGCTTCATGTCGGCTTCATTTCAGGGCGTTCTTCTCCGGGGGTGGACCGGCGAGCGGCGGAGCTTGGCGTGGAGGACGTGAGGCAGGGTGTTCTGGAAAAGGTGCCGGTGATCCGCAAGCTCATCGAAAAACGCGGCGTCGATCCGGGAGAGGTCTGTTTCGTCGGCGATGACATCGTGGACCTTCCCGCGATGAAACACGTCGGCTTTCCCGTCGCCGTGGCCAACGCGTCGGACGATGTGAAAAGCCGGGCCTCATACGTGACCAGGAGGTCGGGGGGACGTGGCGCGGTTCGCGAGGTGATCGAACTGATCCTCGAGGCGCAGGGAAAGTGGAAAAGCGTGATCGAGGAACACAGCTCCTGATTCAGTTCGTTTCGATGATGAACTGGGCGCGTGTCTCGATCGTTCGTGCCGTGACCAGAATCTCGTTCAGAATGGCGGCGGCGTCAGCGGCAGCGCCCGTTTCGAGCAGCCGGCGCGCTTCAGAAAGGGATAGCCTGGCCTCCTCGAGCCGCGCCGCCATCGATTGCGCTTCCTGAAACGCCAGGGTTCCGAGGGCACGGTTGTACGCTTCGTATGCGCTGTCCAGCGCGCGCTCCGCCTCGGGGATGTTGCCCTGGGCCTCCTCGAAGATGCGCTCCTTGAACTCGTCGGCCAGCAACCGGGCTTCTTCTGCTTCTTCGATCGCGATATCGAGAAATGAGACGGCGCGTTCGTAGGAACGGGCCATGGCGGGAACCGATTCCTGATCTCGGATCTCGTCCTCGGCGAGCTGGAGGTTCATGAGCGCGACGGCGTATTGGTCGGGCGCGTAAACGTCCGCCTCGTAATCGCGGGCGCTCGCCAGCGCCGCCCGCGCCTGGTTGAGCTCGAGCGTCGGCGCGCTCGAGCAACCGGAAGCGGCCGCGAGCGGCGCCAGGAGCAGCGCAATCGACAGGATCCGAGCGGTAGAGGCGAATACCATGGTCTTATCCTAAGCGCATTCGCATCCGGCGGCGCACCGTTTAATGGGCCTGTATACTGTCGTGGAGCCGCCGCTTCGAAAGTAGGTTCGATTGAGGAAAGTTCTTTTCGCCGCCGTCGGGATACTGGCACCCATCGTGTTCGCCGTGGAAGAGCCGAACGAACTCGAGCCGTACGCGTTGTCGTTCGGTCCACCCGTCTTGTCCCACGCCGAGCTGCTCGCCCTTTCCGACGGCGAGCGCGATCCCATGACCCTCGCCCGGCTCGACGAGATGCTCGTCACCCCGTTCGTGAACAACGAAGCGTACCACTCCGATCGCCAACCGCTCCGTCCCCGTCTCGGCGACCTCGGGCGAGGGTTGCGCCTCGTCCTCTGGAACGTGGAGAAGGGCGAGCGGCTCGACGAAATCCTCGAGGCCGTCCTGAACCCGGACGTCTTCATCGGGCGCGCGCTCGCCGCCGCCGATACGGGCGGGGATCGGGCGGCGGAACTCGAGGAACTCTCTCTCGCGCTCGAGTCGGAGCTGGAAGTCCTTCGTTCCGCCGACGTGTGGGTCCTGAACGAGGCGGATTGGGGCCTGGACCGGACCTGCCACCGCAACGTGGCATCCGAGCTCGCCGCCGCGCTCGGCATGAACTGGGCGTTCGGCGTCGAGTTCGTCGAGATCGATCCCGAGACGATCGGGAGCGCTGAATCCGCCTGCCGGACGCCCGGGAGAGACATCTCGGTCGAGACCGTCGGCCTGCACGGGACCGCCGTCCTTTCGAGATACCCCATCCTCGACGCCCGGCTCGAACCGTTCGAAACGCAGGGCTACGACTGGGAGACCGAGGAGCGCAAGGCGAAATCCCCGCTCGAGCGCGGCCGGCGCATGACGGCCCAGGTCGTCCTCAAGGAGACCATCCAGCGTGAGATCCGCAAGGGTGGGCGGACGGCCCTGGTGGTGACGCTCGAGGTGCCCGGCCTCGAGGAAGGACGGCTGACGGTGGCGGCTGCGCACCTCGAAGGCCGGGCGGAGTCCCGGACGCGGCGCGCCCAGATGGACGAGTTGCTGGAATCGATCCGGGACGTCCGTCACCCGGTGGTCCTGGCCGGCGACCTGAACACGAGCCTCGGCGGCCAGGTCCCGATGTCGTTCACCCGCGAAGCGGTGAATCGCGTGGGAAGCCCGCGTTTCTGGGCCATGACGGGGATCAAGTTCCTTACCGGCCTCGGGTTCGTCTATGACGTTGCGACCCGCGGGGCGGCCTGGCTCATCAACCAGGACGACCCGACCTCCGGGGGATTTCCCCTCATCGCCCCGAACCCGGAAGGAGTCCTGTTCGAGGATCTCGAGTCGTTCCGCTTCGACGACGGGCGCGCGTTCGACTTCCGGGGGGACCCCACGCGTACGGTCAACGGCACGGCCGGAACGCTCGCGAACTCGAATCCGCGGGACACGATGGGTTTCGTGACCACCTACGAGGCCGAACGAACCATCGGACCGATCGGGAAGTACAAGCTGGACTGGATCCTGGTCAAGAGCTATCTCGACGATCCCCGCGACGTCGAGGGTTCCTACCGTTTCGCCCCGCAT
>CAZTTI010000282.1:0-9862 GCA_964615925.1 uncultured Solibacteraceae bacterium | reverse complement strand
GTTTCGATCAGTTTCGATCAGTTCGACCGGGTCACGGCGTAGTCGTAGAACGCCTGGGCCCACTCGATCTTCGGCGCACGCTACTACGGCGTCTCCACCACTGTCGAAGAAATCATAAATGCTTAATTCTCCAATGGGTTGGCCCGCATCTGGAAGTGCAGCACCTTGCTCGTCGTTCCCCGGCCCGTTTCCATGTGGAACGGCGCCCGCGTCGAGATCGTGGCCCAGACGCCCCGGCCTTTCCACCCGGCGTCCGGATCGTCGATCCGCCCGTCCATCCACTTGGTGAAGAAACCCATCGGATAAGGGACGCGGAGCACGACCCACTCGCCGTCCACCAGCGCCAGCAGGCCCTCCGAAGCGTTGCCCGTGTTGATCGGAACGTTTTCTCCGAGACCCAGCGTGTTGAACTGGTCGACCCACGTGTAATAGCTGCCCTCGGCGCTGCCGGGTTCGGTGACGCCTTTCAGTTGTGGCAACGGTTCGGTGTACAACGTCCACCCCTCCGGACAATGCTGCCCGGTGGCTTCGGGGCCGTTAAGGACCGCGCACTTCGAGCGGTCGAAGCTGGCCATGTGGCCGCTGGCGAGTGCTGCCCAGTACACGCCGTTGCGGTCCACGTCGCCGCCGCGCGGGGAGTAGCCCTGGACTGCGGCGTCCGGGTTTCCGTAGGGCAGTTCGTACACCTCGGCCAGCGCGGTCTCGGGCGGATTCGACCCCGGATCGAGCCGGATCACCGCGCCCGGAAAGCCCAGGGCAGTTCCCCAGATCGAGCCATCGGGCGCGGGTGCGACCGCGTAGAACGCCCCACCGAAACGCTTGTCCCGGGCCGGGTCGACCGGTTCGTTGGGTTCGACGTGGTCGTCGCGTTGGCCGTTGCCGGTAGTGTCCATGACCAGGGCCGTCCAGCCCTGCGACGCCGCCTCGTCTCCGGTTTCATCGAACATCCGGGTGTTCAGCCAGCCGACGACCTGGCCCCCGCCGCTCGTCCACAAGGTGTTGTCATCGTCCTCGGCGAACATCAAGTGATGCGTCCCGAAGCAGGTGCTGACGTGGGTGATCGATTCGTCCGCCGGATCGTACACGGCAAGATGCCGCGACGCCCGGGCGACGGGGAAGAGACGCGCGGAGGGGTGGCCGGACCCCTCGGCACAGAAGTCGGGATTCTCGAAGGGGCGGACCGCGGAGGTGACCCATACGCGGCCGTCACCATCGAACATCGGATTGTGGACGTTGTTCCGGCTGTCCCACAGAACCTCGTCGCCCCAATACGGGGAGGGCGCTGGCATCGCGTCCGAGGTGCGGGGCGTTGCCTCGTCACGCACGGTCAGGGGAACCTGGGTGGCCGTATGCGTCACCGGATCGAGTACGGGAAGGTAATCCGCGCTCAGCTCCAATGCTCCGTACAGGCGTCCGTTGGCGTTTACCGTGGGATCGCGCCGGTCGGTGGAGACCACGTCGTGGAGATAGGCCTGGGGATCGGCCCAGTCCCACAGCGTGATCACGACGTTCCTCTCGATTCCTTTCGGGCGCGGGGGCGCGGGCGGCAGCTCACCGGCGGCGATGCGGTCGGTCCAGTCCGCGAACATCTCGAGCGCGCGGCGTTCGCCCATGTTCCGGATGCCGCCGACCATGTTGTTGCCGGCCTGGCCGGACTCGATCCGGCGGGCCCAGGCGTCGATGGACGAGTCGAACGTCCCCAACGCCTCCGGGATCGTTCGCGTGGCTTCGTTGCCGAGTTGGTGGCACGCCCAGCAACCGCCCGACTTGGTCCGGCGCAGCCAGTCGGCCTGGCTCTGGACGCCTTCCGCGATCCCATTCCCCTCCGGACCCGTTCCGGGGAACTCGTCGACTCCCGGCGGTTCGAGGAGCGAAAACCAATAGCCCGCAGGGTAGTAATGGGCCGCCGCGGCGGCGTCGGGAGCGACACGCGCGTCGAGGTCCGCCTGGTTTCCGGGTTCGAGGGTGACCTTCTCCGAATCCACGAGCCCGTATCCCCGGACCCACACGTCGTACGACGCGTCGGGCAGATCGGGGATGAGGTAGCCGCCCGCGTCGTCGGTGACGACGATCCGGGCGAACGGTGTCGGGAGATCGCCGGTTTCCGCGATTACCCACACACCGGCCTCGGGGCCGTTTTCACTAATGACGACACCACCGATGTCGTCCGGTCCGACGTCAATCGTGGTGCTCTGTTCAGTGGCCGTGCAGGCGGCAAGGAAGAACACGGCCAATCCCACGCGAACGAAGAAGGCGCTTCTTGTCATGTCGTTACCCCAGGGAGAGATTCCGAGCAAGCATACGAGAGCCACGTCGTGTTCGCAACGAAACGAGTAGGCCCCCCAAATTCGTTGCCCGGATTCTGTCCCGACAGAATGATTTCAGAAGGGGATCACACGGAAGGAACAAATTTGTGACGGATCGCCGAGTTGGCTCGTCCTTGCAGGGAGGGGCTCACCATGGAAAACACTCTGAGTGATCGAGCGCACCGCTATCTGGATGGGGATCTTTCCCGGTCCGCACTGACGCCCCAGGAGATTCGGGAACTCCAGATGCACGAGGCCACTGCGGACCGATTACAGGCACTGGACCAGTCCCTGAAAAGTCCGGATCTGTCGGGACGGGTGATGTCGCGGGTTCGAGAGGAAGCGTCGGCGAACGGCACACCACGAATCCACCGTGCCTGGGCGTGGTTGTGGTCGCCTCGGCCGGTCCGGTTACGGCCGGTCTATGGCCTCGCTGCCGTCGTTGCGCTCTTTCTGGCCGTTTCGCCGGGCGGCGACGACCCGGTATCGGGAACCGGGAGCGGTGAAACAATCCTGGTCCAGTTCAGGATCGATTTCCCGGCCGCGTCGTCGGTCCAGCTCGCTGGCAGCTTCACGGATTGGCAGCCGACCTACGCGCTCCACCAAACCGCTGCGGGAGTCTGGTCGATCATGGTTCCGCTCCGTCCTGGCGTTCACGATTATGCGTTTGTGGTCGATGGCCAGTGGACCCACGACCCGGTGGCCCCGGTCGTGGCCGACGGATTCGGTGGCGTGAACAGCCGACTGCTGGTGGTCCTTTCCGACGAGGCTTCCCAGTTATGAGGGGGTTCGTTGCCGCGAAAGCGGTCGCGTTTGCCGTGATCGTTCTTTGGATCGCGCCGGGAAGTTCCGCGGCCCAGACCTGGAGCGTGGACGCCTACGCCGGCCGAACGAACTACGACCTGCTGCCGAGTTCGGTGTCGTCGAGCACAGCCGTCCTGGGGGTCCGGTACAACCGAGACTACCGATTTTTTCAAGCTGCGCTCGGTCTGCCGTTCTCGGGAACGGACGTGACGTGGGGTGTCGCCGGGATCGGCGACCGCCTCGCGATTCGCCGGGGCCGCTACCTTATGGGAGCTGACGTCTCCGTTGTCGCCCACGCCCAGCGGGATCCGGTGGCCGACGCTGCCGGGCAAGGTGTCGTCGCCGAAGCGCTCCCGACGGCTTCCGTGTCGCTCGGCACGGGCGTGCTGGAGTTTCAGAGCGGACCGCGCGTGTATGCGGCACGGCTCGGGGACGTGAGTTGGACTCGCGCGCTCTGGGCGACGAGCGTACGCGGGGGATTCCAGCCGGCGGAGAGGGTCTGGCTGGAGGGTGACGTACGGCACGACCGCAATCGCGCGAACGAGGCGTACACACGAGTCGGGTTTTCCGCCGCGACGGCTGTGGGACCGGTGATATTGCAAGGCTCAGTCGGGAAATGGGTCGACGGGGTTGAGTCCTCCGGCCCGGAGTGGAGCGCGGGGATGTCGGTCCCGATCCGGTCGGGCATGTCGTTCTTTGCTACGGCGGGACACCAAAGCTTCAACCCGCAGTTCCTCGGCTCGCCGCGAACGAGTTGGGGGGCGGGAATTCGTTTCCAACTCGGCGGAACGCGTTCTGCCGTCCCCGTTGTTCCCGAAGTGAGTCCGGACGGCCTGGTGATCCGGATCCCCGTTTCCGAAGTCCCCCAACAGCCTTCGATTGCGGGAGATTTCACCGGGTGGGTGCCGGTCCCCATGGAACGGAGGGGCAACGAGTGGCGGTACGTTGTCAACCAGCCGGCGGGGGCGTACCGATTTGCGTTCCGGAGCGCGGAAGGGGAGTGGTTCGTGCCTGAAAGCGTCCCTAACCGGACCGACGACGGGATGGGCGGATGGGTGGCCGTGCTCGTAGTTCGATGAATACGAACGTAACGGCCACCGAAGATTCGATTGAGAGGACCCGAGGTCGAAGGTCGGTTTCCCCCGCGCAGGCCGTTTCCCCCGCCTTGGTTGACGAGATCCCGGACGAGGTTCTGGTGGAACGTGTTCTGGGTGGCGACACCGGGGCGTTCGAGCACCTGATCCGCAGGCATCAGGACCGGCTGTTTCGGCGCGCCCGGTGGATGGGTTTGGACGCGGATACTTCAGCGGACATGGTTCAGGACGCGCTCGTCAAGGTCTACGAGAACCTCGGAAGCTGCCGGAACCCGGGCCAGTTCCGCTCCTGGGTGGGGCAGATCCTCCGAAACCGTTGCCTCGATTTCCTCAAGAGCGCGGCCCGCCGCAGCGTGCCGCTGCCCTTCACGCTTCCGGCCGACGGCGACCCGCAGGGGGACGCGGAACAGAATGCGCTCCGGAGCAGGTTGAACGAGGCCTTGGCCGCGCTCCCAGAAGAGCAGCGCGACGCTTTTCTGATGAAGCACGCCGAGGATCTTCCGTATGAAGAAATGTCCGCGATCACCGGCATTTCCGTCAGTGCTTTGAAAATGCGGGTCTACCGGGCGCGCGAAACCCTCCAGGTGTACCTCGGCGCGGACTTCGGGCCCGAAAAGATGTGACGCGGCGCTGGCGTCGCTCGTCTCAACATCGGAGTCCCAACCCGTCGGCGGAAACGTACGGTCAAAGGAGAGAAGGACTTATGAGTATTCGGGATTGTGGAGAAAAGACACTCCGGTTGACGATCGCGTGTTTGGCGGTCTGGACGCTTCTGCCCGCAGTTGTCCTGGCTCAGGCCCCGGAAGAACGTATCGATGCGGCGATGGGGCGCGCTCTCGAAGCGGGCATCCCCGTGTCGCTGCTCGAAAGCAAGCAGGCCGAAGGAAGGGCCAAGGGCATTCCGATGGAGCGGATTGCGGAGGCGGTGGAAACCCGGCTCGAGCATCTGGAAGCGGCACGCCAGGCGATGGAACTGGGGGCAGACGACATTGATGCTGCCGACATGTCCCTGGGCGCCGATGCGATCGGCGCGGGTGTCAGCCAGGCCGTGCTCGAGGCAATTGCGGCCTCGGCTGCGGGTGAAGATAGAAGCGTGGCCGTGGCCGCTTTGACATATCTGGTTTCACAGGGGCTCGCCTCGGAAACCGCGCTCGAGCGCGTGACCGCCGCAATGGAACAAGGTCCCCCGGGTCTGGCCGACCTGACCGTCCGGGCGGAAGGCCGGCGTCCCGATGGTCTGCCGCCCGTCGCGAACCCGCGTGCCCTCGAACGTGGTGCCGGCGGACCTCCCGCTTCGGTCCCCGCGCCGGGTCAAGTCGATCGCCCCGTTGCTCCGGGGCGCGGCGGGCCCCCGGAAGGAGCCGGCATCCCGGAAGCGCCTCCCGTCGGCCCGCCGGACGGCATCCCGCAGGGAGGACGGCCCTAGTCCATTCGCCCGGCAAGCGCGCTCGGTGGGAGCGCGCCTGCCGGGTGTTCAATCCCGAATCAGGAGATCCAACGCCTCGCGGGCTCCGGCCACATCCCAGCCGCGCGGTCCCGGCCTTGATTTGTAACGGACGACGCCATTGGCGTCGAGGACGTAGATGCGGTCCGGGAAGGCGGCGTAGGCGATCTCGACGGCATTGTCCAGCTTGTCGAGAACCGTCGGCAGGTTGAGGTTCCCGTTGGCCGTGCACAGCTCGGCGAGTTCCTGCTTTTCGGCCATGTCGCGTGCCGAGTCGATCCGCTGGCCGTTCACGGTGTTGCCGGGATGGGCTTCTTCGACGTAGACCATGAGGAAGTTCGCGCGGTCCTTGTATTCCTGGTACCAGTTTTCAGTGTCCACGACACTGCTCATGAAGGGGCCTCAGGTGTAGCTCCCGAAAACCAGGACGACGGGCCGCACCCCCAGGAGTTCATCCAGGCCGATTTCCTCGCCGCTGGACATCTCGTTCAGCGCGAACCGCGGGGCAGGATCTCCCAGCGCGGGGCCGCGGATGACGTCGAGCGATCCGTCCGGTTGACGGTGGAAACGGGTCATGAACGTGCCGCTCGATCCGATCGGCTCGGCGCCGGCTCTTGGCGTGAGCGTGAGTTCGTAGTCGCCGTAGTAGGACACCCAGGGAAGCTTCGTCATCACGCGCGGATCCCCGCCGTCGGTGATGAACTGTTCGGAGGATTCGTCGAACGTCAGCTCCGCGCCATAGGCACGGAAAAGTTCCGCGGCCGTCATGTGGCGGACCTCCTCGGGCAGTTCGATGACGGCATCCTGTTCGAACACGAACTCGATCGCCGGGGTGTCTCCGGTAGCGAAGGCGGCGACCCAGCGGTCGCGGCTCTCGCGCATCCATCGCACGTCGTCGGGATCGAAGTTCTCCGCGGTCTGGAACCCCTCCGGAGGCCCGACGTGGGGAACGGCCTCGTGCGTCATCGGGCCAACGTCGGGCGCGTCGGAGGCACAGGCGGCCACCGACAGGGGCAGCGTAAGGAGCAGAAAACGGAGTCGCATGACGACACCTCCTCGTATGGAGCGGATTCTTCGCCCGAACAGCGACGGGGGGCAATAGTACAAATGGACTATCGGGAGAAATTCCGCCGGCCCGCTTTTAACAGATCGAACGTCACCTTTCTTCCGCGAACCGATTTCGGTGGCCGACGCGCGGCAGATCTCGCTGTCGATGCGGGTGGATTTCTGATCCCGCGCGGGCCTTCGCTCCGGTTACCATAAGCGGCATCGTCCGTAGGGAGGATTCTGTGCAGGTCGAGATGGCCCGGCTTCAGGGAGAGGGCGTGATGCGGCGTTCCGGGCCGCGGATTCTCGAGACATCCTGTGTCGAACAGGACAGCGTGTGGAAGTTCGAACGGGTGGAATTCGTTCTCTGAGTACGGTGACCGCGGCACCGACAGGCCGCGTGTTATGAACGCGCCGCGCCTCTCTTCGACCTCCGGCCGTTGGCGGCTGGGACTGGGGCTCGCCATCATCACGATGTTGTCGTGGTCGACGCTCCCGATCGCGCTCAAGGCCGCGCTCGACCGTCTGGATCCATGGACGCTCACGTGGTTCCGTTTCCTCGCGGCCGCGACGGTCATGGGGCCGTGGCTGGCCCGGCGCAGGACAACCGGAGGTCTTGATCCGCGGAAAGCGAGTTCCTGGGCGTTGCTCCTCGTCGCCGCGGTCGCGCTGACCGCGAACTACATGCTTTATCTGATGGGCCTGGACCGCACCAGTCCCGCCGTGGCCCAGGTCCTGATCCAGTTGGCCCCGATGATGATGGCCCTCGGCGCAATCCTGATCTTCGGCGAACGATACACGCGGGCGCAGTGGGCGGGATTCGCATTTCTGGTTGCGGGTCTCGGCCTGTTCTTCCGCGATCAGATCCGGGTGGTCGCGTCCGCTCAATCGGGACGACTGTGGCAGGGGGCGTTGCTGATCGTTCTCGCGGCCGTGGCCTGGGCCCTCTACGCTCTGGCGCAGAAGCACCTCCTGCGGACGTTCTCATCGACCGCGACGATGATGTTCATCTACGTGTTCGCTACCGTGGCGCTGTTCCCGCTCTCGTCCCCGGCAACTCTCGGGAAGCTCGACGTCGCCACCTGGTTCGTCGTCGGATACTGCGCCGTCAACACCCTGATCGCCTACGGCTCGTTCTCCGAGGCCCTGAATCACTGGGAAGCGTCTCGGGTGAGCACCGTTCTCGCCCTCACTCCGTTGGGGACGATGGCTTTCGGGGGTGGGCTCGCCATCTTCTTTCCCGAAGCGATTCCGCCCGAGCGGTTGGATACCTGGAGTCTCGTGGGGGCGTCCATGGTGGTTGCCGGGTCCATGGCCACCAGCCTGGCCGGAAGGCGGAGAACGGCGTTTTGACCTACGGCGCGCAACTCGCCAATGTGTCCGTCGCGAGATCGAGGTACTTGCCGTGGCACGAAACGCACGAGGCCGTGAGCTGTTCGCTCAAGTCCAGGAGCTCCTCCATGCTTTTGCGTTCGGCGGCCGCGTAGGATGCCAGCCCGGCTTGCCGCATTTCCTCGGTCCACTCGATCCAGTCCACCGCGTCCGTTGGTGCCGGCGTCCCGTTGCTGCACGAGCGGGGAGTTCGAAGCAGATTTGCCGCCTCGGCCATCGCGGCGGCCGCGCTTCGGACGCCGACCCACCCTCGGGATTCAGTGAACGGGTCGTCCGGCGGAGCTGCCGGATCGATGAAGGCCGCCGTGCCGACGATGTTGGTGTTGGGATCGACGATGCCGATCATGATCTCGTTCACCGTCGCGTGGGGGCGGATCGCGTCCGTGCCGCGCTCCTGCCGGGCCGCCACGGTTCCCGTCGTCAGCAGAATCAGCCACAACGAAGCGAGTGTCGAAGCGTTGCGCATTCCTGTTCCTCCATCGAAGCAACCGCTGGCAAAGGAAGAGTAGCGCGGCAGTTCCCGGTTGACCACTCGGGATTTTTCTAGTCTGATGAGCACGTGATCGGGCGCGGATCAGGGCGGTTCCGGCGGCGGATTTCCTTCTCCCTGCTCGTCTTTGCCTTCGCCGCGAAGCCCGCCCTTGCCCAGGACGACTGGCGGAAGCTGGAAACCGAGAACCTGGTGTTCGTCGGCGATGCGAGCGACGGGTCGATTCGGCGCGTCGCCGAACGGCTGGAAGACTTCCGTCGCGCGATCCTCACCGTTTATCCGGGCTTCCAGGAAGCCAGCCAGGTCGATACCACCGTCATCGTTTTCGACAACGACCGCGCGTTCCAGCCGTTTAAACCCCAGGTCGACGGCGAACCGGCCAACATCGCCGGGTATTTTCAAGAGGGACGGCTCTACAACTACATTGCCCTGACCGGAGAGCGTGAAACGGAGCGCTCGATTTACCACGAGTACGTTCACCAGCTCACGAGCACGGCGCGGGATTGGCCGCTCTGGTTTCGTGAGGGGATTGCCGAATACCTTTCGACTCTCGAGATCCGGGACGGAGGGCGGGAGGTTCTGGTGGGCCGCGCGATCGACGAACATCTTCGTTGGCTCCAGCGCAATCGTCTTGGCGTGGAGCGCCTGTTTTCCTCGGGGTTCACGCCCTCGTTCGATGAGCGCGGCATCACCGGAACGTTTTACGCGGAAGCGTGGGCGTTGACTCACTTCCTGATCAGCCAGGAGGGGGGATTGGCGCGCCTGGACGCCTTTCTGTCCGGGCTCTCCGACGCGGACGACGTCGAAGCCGCATTCGAAGCGGCGTTCGGGCTGGATTTCGACGAAACGGATGACCAGATCGATCGCTTCATCGGGCAGTCCCGGTTCCCGGCCATCCGATACCGGCTCGGCGACCGCCTCGAGGAAGTCGACCGCCTGGACACCGCTCCGATCTCCGAGGCCGAGGGCAACTTCTATCTGGGGGACCTGCTTTTCCATATCGGGCGCGGGGCCGATGCGACCGGATACCTCGAGCGCTCCGTCGAGCTCGATGACGCGTGGGATCGTCCCCTGGTGTCGCTTTCGATGGTTGCGCGCGAATCTGGAAGCCCCGGGGAAAGCCGTGCATGGCTCGAGCGAGCGGTTGCGCTCGAGGATGCGGGTTACCTTGCGCATTTTCTCTACGCGGACTCGTTGATCTTCGGAAGCGATGGTGGTCCGGACGAGGAAGGGCAGGAGACTGCGGCCGAATCCCTTCGGCGATCGCTCCAGCTTCACGCCGATC
>CAZTTI010000281.1:0-3765 GCA_964615925.1 uncultured Solibacteraceae bacterium | reverse complement strand
ACATCCCGCTTTCCGCCAGCGAACCGAACATTCCGAACCTCGAATTGGAGGTACACAATGAAACCGAACATCCGAAAGCTTTTGGTCCATTCGACGCTGGGAATTGCGGTCATGATCGCCGTCGAGCCGAACGCCGGGGCGCAGGTTGGCCGAAACATGGGCGTGGCCAATCCGAATCTGGCCACCGAGGTGGAGATGGCGGCCCTGCCGCACCTCACCCCCGCTCTGATCCAGGCCGTTGTCGACGGGCGTCCGTTCCGGAACATGATCGCGGTGGACCAGCTGCTGTCCGCGCTTACCGGGACCCAGCGAGAGGAATTGTATGCGCGGTTCTTTCTTCCCTTGAATCTGAACGACACGACCGAGGAAGAGATTCTCCTGGTTCCCGGAGTCGGGGATCGAATGGCCCACGAGTTCGAGGAATACCGTCCGTACGAACATCTGGCCGAGTTTCGGCGGGAGATCGGAAAGTACGTGGACGACGACGAGGTTGCCCGGCTCGAACAATTCGTGTTCGTTCCGATCGACTTGAACACGGCGAGCGACGAGGACATCCTGTCGATCCCGGGTCTGGGCAATCGCATGCTCCGGGAGTTCAAGGAATACCGTCCGTACACCGCCATGGCGCAATTCCGTCGTGAGATCGGAAAATACGTGGACGATGACGAGGTCGCCCGGCTGGAGCGCTATGTGACGATCGAATAGTGGGGAAGGGGCGCGCTGGGCGCGTTGCAACGTGGATTTCTGCGCTCCGGTCATGCACAATGTCTCGGAGTTGGATTGGTCGCATAAACTTCACTCCGCCGAAACTCCCGGAAAGGCAGGCTCATGGCAGATATCGCGTTCAAGGGAAATCCCATTCACACGAGCGGCACGCTTCCCAAGGTGGGAGCGACGGCGCCGGCGTTCAGCTTGACCGCCGGCGACCTGAGCGAGGCAACGCTCGACACCTACAGTGGCAAGAAGAAGGTCCTCAACGTCTTCCCAAGCATCGACACGCCCGTATGCGCGCTGTCGGTCAAGACGTTCAATTCCCAGGCGGGGTCGCGCGATGATGCCGTCGTCCTCAACATCTCCGCGGACCTTCCGTTCGCGCAGGGGCGGTTCTGCGGCGCCGAGGGAATCGAGGGTGCGAAGACCCTTTCGACGTTCAGAAGCAGTTTCGCGGCCGACTATGGTCTCGAGATTGCCGACAGCGCGCTCAAGGGGTTGTGCTCGCGAGCCGTGATCGTCCTCGACCAGGACAACAAGGTGGTCTATTCCGAGCAGGTTCCCGACATCGCCCAGGAGCCCGATTATTCCGCCGCCGTGGCGGCGCTGGGGTAGAGATTCGTTCCGGCTTGGCCGGAATCACGGGCCGTCGTCGAGCAGACGGTTGACGTCGTCGGAAATCCCCTGGATCTCCGGGCTGTCGCTTCGGACCGAACACCGGCGGAACGGGTCACCCTGGCGCACCCTCCCCAGGGCCGCGGAGACCTCGAGGATCGGCATGACGAACCTGCGGTCGACCCGGTTCGCGACGTAGAGAACGAAGACGAAGCCCAGGACGGAGAGAAAGACCGCGGCCCATGCACCGGCATCGGCCAGCCGTCGTGCTTCACGATCCGCCCGGGCGAGCGCGTCCCGGTTCACCTCCCCGAGGTCGCGAAGGCGGTCGACGACGAGAAGCCGCGCCTCGGTGTCTCCGGCGAAGACCCGGCCGGACGCCGCCCGGATCTCGCCGAGGATGGGTATCTCTTCGGTCTCCGTGACGTTCCGCTCCGCGGCCTCGAGGGCTTCGAAGAACGATTGCCGTTCGCGCACGTCCGCATCGAGTCCGGCGATCGCCGCCAGCATGGCCTCGATGGCCACCATCGACTCCACGTTTTCCTCCGCGACCGTCGCGATGGCGGGCCCCATCCGCGTGAGGAGGAAGATCGCTCCGAACGAGGTGGCCAACTGGATGGCGACCAGAATTCCGAAGAGGCGCCGCGTCTGCTTGCGAAGGTGGTTCATGGCCCGGCGCCTCCGAGGAACCGCACAACGGCGGACTTCCGGCCGACGACGACGAGGATGTCTCCGCGTTCGATCTTTTGTTCAGGGGAAGGGAGCGCGACCTCGCCCGATTCGGTTCGCCGTGTGGCCACCACGGTCAGCGAGAACCGGGCCGGGAGCCGGATCTCGGCCAACGTCTTCCCGGCGAAGTCCGCGGGCACCGCGATCTCCGCGATCACGAGGTCGGCCCCGAGCGGGAGTTCGCCCTTCAGCCGCTCGAACATGAACTGGTCGGCGAAGCGGGTTCCGAAGTCCTCCAGGGGGTTCACGATCTCGTGGGCGCCGACGAGTCTCAGGATACGTCCCTGGAGCTGGGAGTTGGCCCTGGCGACGATCCTTGGCGCGCCCAGTTGGCGCAGGAGAGCGGTACACAGGATCGAGGCCTCGCGCGACTCATCGCCGATCGCGCAGATCGAAAGGTCCCGATCCGCGGGATGGGCGCGCCGGAGATCCTGCTCGACCGATGCGTCGAGTGCGAAGGCCTCCGCCGCGTGCGGGGCGGCCTCGGAGACCCGTTTGGGATCGCGGTCGACCGCCAGCACTTCTGCTCCGCGCGCGTGTAGCGCGCGGAGCAGGCTCATGCCGAAGCGTCCGAGTCCGACGACGAGCACCTGTTTGTTCACATCTGCCTCCTACCCGACATCGATCGACTCCTCCGGATGCTGGAGCGCGGGCGCGGTGCCGCGGGTTGCGAGGAACTCGAACATGGACAGCGGACCGACCCTCCCCGCGAACATGGCGACCATGATGACGATCTTGCCGACCGAATCCAACTCGGACGTACCGCCAAGTGACAGGCCGACGGTGGCGAGCGCGGAAACGGCTTCGAAAATGGCGGCTGAGGCCGGCATCGCCTGGGTCATCAGCAGAACCACGACCGTCAGGAAAAGGCTCGCCACCCCGAGTGTCGCGATCGCTCCCGCCCGGTCGACGGTCGCCCGCGAGACGCGGCGCCGGAAAAGCGTGATCTCCCGTTCGCCACGGACGGCGGCGGCGACGGACCACACCATCACCGCGGCCGTCGTCGTCTTGATCCCACCGGCCGTGCCCCCGGGACTGCCGCCGATGAACATCGACGCCATCATGACCACCAGCGTGGCGGGACGGAGCGCCTCAAGCGCGACCGAGTTGAACCCCGCGGTCCGGAGCGTGACCGATTGGAGCCATGCGTTGTGCAAGCGGTCGATGACGGGAAGGCCACCGAGCGATCCGTTCCATTCGAGCACGGCGAATCCAAGGAAATTGATGCCCAGGAGGAGCCCCGTCGCCGCGAAGATCAGCTTGACCTGGGCGCTGGGTTCCCGCCCCGCGAACCTCCTCGTGAACATTCTCGTGAACACCCGGGGCGCGGCCAGGGCGGCGGCCGGGGAGAGCCCGCCCAGCACGATCAGGACGCCGATGACGTGGAGGATGAGTGCCTCCTGTTGATATCCGATGAGGCTGTCGCCCTGGAGCGCGAACCCCGCGTTCGAAAATGCCGAAACAGCCGTGAAGATTCCGCGCCATATCGCTTGGGGGAGCCGGTCGCCGTCCAGGTAGAAGAGGGTGGACAGAATCGCCGCGCCGAGAGCTTCCGAGATGAAGGTGAACGCGATCAATCGCCGGATCGCCGCCGCTAGCGGCAGTCATGTCGATTGCGGCGAGCCGCTGCAGGTCCTGCGCTACCGCCCCGGCCAACAATACAGGCCTCACCACGATGCGTTGCCCGACACAGAGAACCAGCGGATTCTC
>CAZTTI010000280.1:0-6168 GCA_964615925.1 uncultured Solibacteraceae bacterium | reverse complement strand
GGTCCAGGAGATAACGGACCAGTTCGGGGTTCGCCGACTGGACGGCATAGTGCAGGGCCGACGTTCCCTCGTCGTCGGAAACGTTTCTCGAGACGCGCATCGAATACGACAGAACGCCCGTCACCTGGGCGTTCACGTCGGCGCCGTGTTCGATCATCAAGTCGAGTATCTCTGTGCTCGCCGGACCGCCGCCGCCACCTCGCCCGCCGTAGGGATTCACGCCCGCGGCAAGCAGGAACGGCGTCGTGCCCATTCCGTAGACATTCGGGCTGGCTCCCTCTTCCAGCAGGGCCTGGATCACTTCTTCGTCACGATCCAATACGGCGTGGAGCAGCGGCGTCGTCCCGGTGCTGAGCAGGGGATCGCTGAATCGTCCGCCCTGATTGCTCGGGCGCCGCATGCTGAGTTGCGAATTGGGATCGACGCCGGCGTCGAGCAGCGCCGTGATGACGTCCATGCTCGTGACGCCGGGATCTTCGGCGGGAGCCAGCACATCCGGACCGTCACCGCCCCGGCCACCTCGGCCTCCACCTCCGCCTCCGCCTCCGCCGCTGTTCTTGTTGTTGACGGCCACGTAGAGCGCCGTGCGGCCATACACGTCCCAGACGCGCGGGTTGGCGCCGCGATCCAGCAGAAGCTTGGCGACATCGTTGTTGTCGTTGTCGAGCGCCATCATCAGGGCCGTGATCCCTTCCGGTGTCGGCAGGTCGATGTCGGCCCCGGCATCGAGCAGGGCCTCGACACACTCCAGACAGCCCCCACGGGCCGCGTAAAGGAGCGGCGTGAGCCCGCCGTAGGCATGGTACTGCGCGCGCGGCTCCGAGGTGATCTGGCTCGGCCAGTCGGTGAGCCGGGCCCGGGCGTCGACGCCGGCTCCGTTTTCAAGGAGGATCCGGACCATCTCGGCCGCGTTCTGACTGGCGGCCGTGGCCCACATCAGCGGTGTCTGGTCCTGGACCTGTTCGACCACGTTGACGTTGGCGCCGGCATCGACCAGCATCTCGACGATCTCGACATCGCCGTTGCGGATCGCGACCATCAGCGCCGTCTGGCCATCGAGGTTGGCGCCTTCCGCGCCGGATCCGGCGTCCAGAAGCATCCGGACGAGGACGGGTTCCCGTAGGCGGACGGCCTCGGCGAGGGGCGTCGCGCCGAGTTCGTTCGTCACGTCGGCCTCGGCTCCCCGGGCGATCAGCTCTTCGACCAGCTCGAAATCGGCGCGGTAGACGGCCCAATGGATGGGGCGCGTGCCGTCGGGCTGTGCCTGGTTCACGTCGGCACCGGCCTCGATCATTTCCAGCGCGGCCCGGCGGTCGCCGGCCTGAATCCGGCGCGCCAACTCGCCCTCAGGACTCTGGGCCACGAACACTGCGGCCGCGAGCACCGTCATACCGAAAAATGTGAGAACGAACGGCTTCACTCCGCCCTCCAAAAGCTACACCACGTTCGGATCCAGCTTGTTATGGTTTCCCCACAGGCCTCTCGCCGCCGCATAGAGGAACGCGTAAGGATCTTCCCACGTGCGTTCGAGCCCGTCCAGGACGCCTTGTTCCAGCATTTCCTGTGCGCCGAGCCCCGCGCGGACCTGGGTGAAAAGCCGCTGACGGACGATCTCCATCATCTCGCGCTCGGCCTGGAACTCGGCATAGGTCATCACCGGACCCGAGCCCGGTACGATCCGCGTCTCCTCGTCGGCGATCTCCAGCAGAAGATCCATCGCGTCGACCCGGCCGCCAATCCAGCCGCCCGTGATCCAGTCCAGTTCGGGATCCTTGACCGGGGATGCGACGTCGCCGACGGCCAGGATGTTGGAATCCCGGAAGTACACGTAGATGTCGCCGCCGGTATGCGCGGTGACGAGAAAGCCGTAGTCGATCCTCTCGCCGCCGGAGTCCATCGACCCGGTGTTGAAGAACGTTTCCGTCGGCCACGCAGCCTCGGGCCGGGCTTCGGTGTATCGGCCCTCGTCGGGCAGCCAATATGGAGTCGACATCCACTGGCGTGTCCGGTCGTGCGCGATGATGCGGGAGCCGGAACGTCCGAACCGCTCGTTGTTGCCGGTGTGGTCGAGATGATAATGGGTGTTGATCAGCGTGCGGACGTTCGAACCCGGCTCGATGGCGTCAAGGGCATCCACGATCGCATCTCCGTCGCCGGGCGCGCCGCTGTCCACCAGGAGCCACCCGTCAGGGATCGCGAGCGCGACGACGTTCGTGCCGCCATCGACCACCGCGATCCGCTCGGTGAGACGCTGAACGCTTCGGCTGCCCTGACGCACGGCCCGCGCCCAGGGGGCGGCCGAGAGCGAAAAGAACGCCGTCACGGCCCCCTTCAGTACTTGCCTGCGGTCCAACCGCACCTCCTGCCCATGTTCGAGAGACTATTGCGCCCGGCCGGCCGACTCGAGCAGCCCGCGGATCTCGGCCAGGACGGCGGCATCGGGTCCGCCCCGTCCACCCCTTCCGCCCCCCGTCACAATCGGCGCGTCCTCCACGTTCTCGACGTCGGTCGGCGCGTAAGGGTCGGGAACCTTGGCCGTCCCGGCGTCGGGAGGGATCGGCCTGGCCGGCACACCGTTGACGATATCCAGGGGCGTGCGGCCCGACCAGTCGGTCAGGTCGGTGCGTGCGCCGTTCTGGAGGAGATATCGCACCATATCCGCGTTGCCGGATTGAACGGCGTAGTGGAGCGCTGACGTGCCCTCATCATCGGACATGCCGCGGGAGATGCGCATCGAATACGTGAGAGTTCCCGTCACCCGTGCATTGACGTCCGCACCATGTTCGATCAGGAGGTCGAGGAGTTCGGTGTTGCCGCCGCTCCCGCCCCCTCCGCGTCCCCCAAAAGGGTTCACGCCAGCCGCGAGCAGGAACGGTGTCGCGCCCATGCCGACGATGTTGGGGTCGGCGCCGGCCTCGAGCAGGGCTTCGATGACTTCGGTGTCGTTGTTCAGGACCGCAAGATAAAGCGGCGTCGCGCCAGTACTCAGATTCGGATCACCGAATCGCCCGCCCTGATTGCTCGGACGGCGAACGTTGAGCTGTGTATTCGGTTCGACGCCAGCCTCGAGCAAGGCTTCGATGACGTCCATGCTCGTGACTTCAGGTGTGCCCGGTGCGTCCTGGATACCGACCGGAATTCCCGCGCCGCCACGTCCTCCGCCGCGGCCCCCGCGACCACCGCCGCCACCACCGCCGCCACTATTCTTGTTGTAGATGGCGACGTAGAGCGCCGTACGTCCGTAGACGTCCCAGACGTGGGGGTTGGCGCCGCGATCGAGCAACAGCATCGCGATGTCGTTGTGATCGTTGTCCAGGGCGATCATCAGGGCCGTCACGCCCTCCGGGTTGGGCGTGTTGACATCGGCGCCGGCATCGAGGAGAGCCTCGACACATGCGTAGCAGCCTTCGCGGGCCGCATACAACAACGCCGTCAGTCCGCCGTAAGCGTGATATTGCCAACGCGGTTCCGAAGTGATCTGGCTGGGCCAGTCGGTGAAGCGGGCCCGGGCGTTCACATCGGCGCCGTTGGCGATGAGGAGGTCGACCATGGCGGCGGCGTTCTGGCCCGCCGCCGCGGCCCACATCAATGGAGTTTGATCCTGAACCCGTTCCACGGCGTTCACGTCGGCGCCGTCGTCGACGAGCATCTCGACGATGTCGAGGTCGCCGTTCCTGATGGCCAGCATCAGGGCGGTCTGGCCGTCCGGATTCGCGCCTTCGGAGCCGGACCCGGCGTCGAGGAGTGTCCGGACCATCGCCGCATCCCGCAGCCGGACGGCCTCGGAGAGCGGCGTCGAGCCGAGGTCGTTCATGACGTCCACCGCGGCGCCCCGCGCGATGAGCTCGTCCATCAACTCATAATCGACGCGATAGACGGCCCAGTGAATCGGCCGGGTCCCGTCCGGCTGCGCCTCGTTCACGTCGGCGCCGGCTTCGATCATTGCCAGCGCCGCCTGCCGGTCGCCCGCCTGAATCCGGCTGGCGAGCGCTCCCTCGGGGACCTGGGCCAGGAACATCGCCCCGGCGGCGACGATAAGAGTGATGGTGAGGACGAGACGCTTCATTCGACTCCTGTTTCCTAAAGGGCGTCCGGATCGAGCTTGTTGTGGTGTCCCCACAAACCCTTGGCGGCGTCGTAGACGAACTTGTCGGGATCGTTCCAAGTGCGGTCGAGGCCGTCCAGGACGCCTCCGTCCAACATGTCCTGAGGGCCAAGGCCCGCGCGAACTTGCGTGAACAGCCGTTGCCGTACGATCTCCATGACCTCGCGTTCGGCCTGGAACTGCGCATAGGTCATGACCGGGCCGGTCCCCGGCACGATCCGCGTTTCCTCGTCGGCAATCTCGAGCAGGAGGTCCATCGCGTCGAGACGCCCCCCGATCCACGCGCCCGTGATCCAGTCGAGTTCGGGGTCTTCGACCGGCGACGCGACGTCGCCGACGGCGAGAACGTTGGCATCCCGGAAGTGAACATAGATGTCGCCGCCCGTATGGGCGACGATCAGGTAGCCGTAATCGATCGTTTCACTACCGGCTTCGATCGATCCGCGGTCGATGAAGGTTTCCGTCGGCCAGGCGGCTTTGGGACGCGCCTTCTCGTAGCGGCTTTCCGCCGGGAGCCAGTAGTCGGTCGACATCCAGTGGCGCGTCCTTTCGTGGGCGATGATGTTTGCGCCCGACGAACCGAATCGCTCGTTGTTGCCAGTCTGGCCGAGGTGGTAGTGCGTGTTGAACAGCGTGTGGACGTTCGCCGTTCCCGCAAAGTCCGCAAATGCATTGACGGCCGCAATGAGTTGGTCGCCCGACCCCGGAGCGCCGCTGTCGACCAACACGAGGCCCTCGCCGTCGTTGAGGGCGGTGACGTTAGTGCCGCCGGCATTCACGACCGCCAGCCGGTCGGTCAGGCGTTCGACGCCACCGGCCGATTCCGATTGACCTGCACGAAGCCACGGGGACGTCCACAGCGTGGCCATCCCCGTGATGGTGGTCAGTAGAGCGCGTCGTCGATCCACGAATCGCCCCTACAGCTCGGAGATCGTCCCGGTGCTGTCGGCGAACGTCTCCTGTTCGACCCCGAACTTGTTCAAGAGCGTCAGGTGCACGTTGGCCAGAGGCGACGGATCCGGCATCACGATGTGCTGGCCGCCACGCGTCATCCGGCCGTTCCCGCCGCCGACGATGACGGTCGGGATCGGGTAGTTGTTGTGCCGGTCGCTGTTCCCCATGTTCGATCCGTACAGGAAGATCGAGTGATCGAGAAGCGACCCGTCGCCGTCGGGCGTGTCGGCCATCTTCTGCAGGAAGGCCGCAAACCGGTCCATGTGCCACGTCTGGATCTTCACGAGCTTTTCGATTCTTTCCAGGTCGTTCGCGTGGTGCGACACCGGGTGGAACGAATCGGGGACGCCGATGTGGTTGTACGTCTGGTTCGTCCCCTCGGCGACCATGATGTAGGAAATCACCCGCGTCAGGTCGGACTGATATGCGATCGCGATCAGGTCGAACAGAAGATCGACCTGTTCGTCGAAATTCTCGAGCACGCCGACCGGCCGTTCCGGAAGTTCGATGTCGGAAACGTCCTGCGAGGCGACCAGCTCGGTGCGCCGCTCGATCTCACGAACGCTCTCGAGATAGCCGTCGAGGGTGGCGCGATCCACCGCTCCCAATTCGTTCTTGAGCGCGTTAGTTCGATCCATGATCAGGTCGAGGAGGCTGTAGTTCTGCCGCGCGATCTCGACCCGCTCTACGGCCGTCGTCTCGCCGAAAAGAGAGTTGAAGACCTTCTTGGGGTTGTACTCCATCGGCAGCGGTGTCGATGCGTCGCGGAAGGAAAGCGTGGTGTATGCCCCGCCGCTGCCGGCCGCCTGCTGAACCGTGGTTTCCGAGGAGATCTCCAGCGAAGGGAGCGCCGTTTCCTGACCGATCCGTTGGGCGATGATCTGGTCCAGTGTGGGCGCCATGTCGGCGCCGCCGCCGAAACCGCCGCCTCCTCCAGGCCGCGTGCAGCTCAGCCAGGTGGCCGGGTTGAGGGTGTGGACCGATCCCGCGCTGGCCGCGTTCTCGAGGTTTCCCACCGAGGACACATAGTCCTTGAACGGTTGCAGGGGCTGCATGATGGCGCTCAACTTGAAGTCGGCGCCGGATCCGCTCGGCGTCCAGCGGTCCAT
>CAZTTI010000279.1:0-4443 GCA_964615925.1 uncultured Solibacteraceae bacterium | reverse complement strand
GCTGTCGCCCAGGCGATCGACCTCGACTCCGACCTGGTCGAGCATCGAAAGCAGCAGGGTCGTCATCGGCGTCTCCTCGCGAAGGACGGCGTGGCGGCCTCCGGCGAGTCCGCCGCGTCCACCCACCACCGCAATGGGCAGGTCGTAGTGGGCATGGACGTTCGGGTTGCTCAGCCCGGCGCCGTAGAGGAAGAGGGAATGATCGAGCAGCGAGCCGTCCCCGTCGGGCGTCGCATCGAGCTTCTCGAGGAACCCCCGGAACAGATCCGCCTGGTACGTGCCGAGCCGGGCATATTTCTCGAGCTGCTCGGGACGATTGCCGTGGTGGGAAAGCCCATGGTGGCCCTCGTTGATCCCGATCTCGGGGTACGTGCGGAAGTTCAGTTCGCGGGCGAGCATGAACGTCACGACGCGCGTGATGTCGGCCTGGAACGCCAGCCACTGCAGTTCGTACATGAGCTGGACGTGTTCGTCGTAGCGCTCCGGGATGCCGCGGGGACGGTCGAGATCCGGTAGTTCGTCGCCGCTTTCGGCCCGTTCGATCCGGCGTTCCACCTCGCGGACCGCGTCGAGGTAGTCGTCGACGCGGCTCTGATCCGCCGCTGGGAGAGAAGCTCCGAGCCGGGACCATTCCTCGGCGACCGAGTCCAGGATGCTGGCGTTTCTGCGGGCTTCGGCGCGGCGTTCTTCCGGCGTGCCGCCCGTGCCGAAGAGCCGCTCGAAAACGATGCGAGGATTGTTTTCGGTGGGGAGCGGCGTCGTCTCCGACGTCCACGCCAGCGTGTTCATGTACGTGCAGCTGTAGCTGTTCTCGCAGTGTCCGGCGAGGAAGTTCAGGTCGATTCCGAGTTCGAGCGACGGCAGGGCCGTCTGGGCGCCGAGCCGGGCGGCGGCGATCTGGTCGGCCGAAATCCCGTTCCGGATGTCGGCCCCTTCGGTCCGTTTTGGATGGACGCCGGTGAGCCAGCTGCTCGTCCCGCGCGTGTGATCCCCATTGGCGCCGTCGTCGAACGCGTCGGCCTGGTGGTGGGCCAGCCCGGTGACGACCAGGAGGCGGTCGCGGAACGGTTCCAGTGGTGTGAGAATCGGAGACTGCTCGAAGGCGCGCCCTTGGCCTTTCGGTGTCCAGTAGTCGATTCCGTCGAAGTTCTTCGACACGCCGTTGGCGATGTAGATGAAGCCGATCCGGCGCGAGTTTACCACCGCCTGGGGCGCAGCCTGGACAGCGGGGACCATGGCGTCGAGGAAGGGGAGCGCGAGCGCCGCGCCTGTTCCGCGGAGGAACGTCCGCCGGTCCAGGGATTTTCTCGTGATGAACATAATGCCTATTCCTCCGCTGCCCGCCGCATCCGGAACGGAACGCTCTCGACGATTCCCTGAATGAGCGAGGCGAGCCGGTAGTCGTCGGCGGATGCGTCGCGGACGATCGTGCGAACCGCGGGCTGGTCGTAGTATTCCAGTCCGCGACCGAGCGCATAGGTCAACATCTTCTCGGTCAGGGTCGTGACAAAGAGATCGGATTCGCCGAGCGCGGTCCGGAGCCCTTCGAGCCCGTCGAATTCCCGGCCGTCGGGCATGCGGCCCGTGGCGTCGATCCGTGCGCCCGATTCCCCGATAGTCTGCCACCGCCCGACCGCGTCGAAGTTCTCGAGCGCGAACCCGAGCGGGTCCATCATCGCGTGGCAGCTTGCGCACACCGGATTGGCCCGGTGCGCCACCATTCGTTCCCGCATCGAGAGAACCTCGCCGGCCGCGTCGGTCGCTTCGAGCTCGGGGACGTTGGGCGGGGGGGTCGGTGGTGGTGTTCCGAGCAGGTTTTCGAGAATCCACTTCCCGCGCACAACCGGAGAGGTCCGGTCCGGATACGACGTCACCGCGAGGATGCTGCCGTGTCCCAGCAGGCCGGCGCGCGCGCTGCCGGGTCCGAGCGACACGCGCCGGAAGTGGCTGCCCTTCACGTTGGGCACGCCATAGTGGCCGGCGAGCCGCTCGTTCAGGAACGTGTAGTCCGCGTCGAGCAGTTCCTTCGCGCTGCGGTTTTCCACCACCGTGCTCTTGAAGAACATCTCGGTCTCGGTGCGAAGCGCCCGCCTGAGAGAATCGTCGAAGTCGGGGAAAATGCTCTGGACCGGGATCGTCGCGTCGAGGTTGCGAAGGAAGAGCCACTGGCCGGCGAAGTTCTCGACGAACGCGTCGAACTTCGCGTCCCCGATCATCCGTTCGACCTCCCCGCGAAGGACTGAGGGCTCGGAGAGGCGTCCGGCTTCGGCCAGACCCAGCAGACCGTCGTCGGGGATCGAACTCCACAAGAAGAACGACAAGCGGGAGGCCAGCGTGACGTCGTCGATGAGATAAGGGGCTCCGGGTGTGACGTCCCGAGGGTTGGGGGTGACGCGGAACAGGAACTCCGGGCTGACCAGCAGGCGGCGGATCGCGTGCTCGATTCCCGATTCGAAGCCGCCCGCATCCGCTCCGTCCCGAAAAAAGTCGACCAGCGGTGCGATATCCGCGGCGGCGACGGGCCGCCGCCAGGCTCTTCGGGCCAGTGTTTCGAGAATGGTTTCCGCGCAGGCTTCTTCGTCTGAGGATCCGGCGTTCGGACCGGGATGGCAAACGAAGATCCGCTCTCGAGACTCGGATTCCCCCGCCCCGGTGGGATCGTACGGCCCGCTGATCTCGACGCTCCGGAGGTACGGCGCCATCCGCGTCTCCGGGATGTTCACTCCTGCCGGGTAGGGACGGAGGAACGGCAGGCGCGTGCTTTCGTCGATGGCGGATGTTTTTGCAATGAATGCCACCTGGACGTCGTGTGCCCCCGCCGACACCGGGACGCGGACCTCCCAGTTGTCGTCGATCCGGTTCCGGGCCTCGCGTTCGGCCGGGCCGACGCGGATTGCACGGGCCACCTGGCTGATCTGCGGTTCGTCATTCTCGTCATTCTCGTCGGGCTCGTCGGGGGTTTCGCTGTCGGACGCGGACCCTGATGGCGGTTCGGGAGCACCCACTCCTGGCAGCGTGAACAGCCCCACACGTTCGCCATCGATCGCGATCTCCAGGTCGTGGGATTCCCGGTAGAGCGGGACCGACTCGTTCAGGTCCCGGGCCAGGCTCGCTCGGATGGTGTATTCCGCGTCCATCGGGAACGTGTAACGGATCAACGTCCCACCGCGCGTACCCAGCGCCAAACCCGGGAGCCGGTCCTCCTGCCGGAGGTCGTCGGGGATCCGGAAGAAGTCGATATCGGGCGCGGGCGGCGGACTCCCCACTGCGATACGGCTGATCTCGGCAGCAGCGGCCAGGTACCGCTCGGCCAGTGTCGGGGAGAGGCCGAGCACGCCGGCGATGTTGTCGAAGCCGTAGCTCGAGTCGTCGGCCGCGACCATTCCCGTGACGTCGATCTCCAGCCCCAGAAGATCCCGGACCGCGTTTCCGTATTCGGACCGGTTGAGTCGATGAAGCGCTTCGGTCCGGCCAGGATTGGGACGTTCGAGAGCGGATCTGTCGAGCCCCGCCTCGAGCCATCCGATGAAGGCGTCCTTTTCCGAAGCCGACGGTCTTCGTGCCGCAACCGGTGGCATCACGCCCGCCCGGAGTTTTCGCAGGACCTTCTCCCAGGTTTCGGCGTTGTCCGAAACCTCTTCCAAGTCGTTTGGATCGAGGGCAATGGGGACGGTTCCGGCGTCGGGTTGCGCCTCGCCGTGACACGTCACGCAATATGACTGGAGGAACTGCTTGCCCGCGAAAACCTCCGTCTCGGCCGACTGGGAGAGTCCCAGTGCGGGGCGCAAGAGACACACGGCGACGAAGCTCACGAACAGGAAACGCGAGAGAAACGATCGATTGGCGAAGACTATCGGCACGGGATACTCGATTGGGCCGATTATACTGACGGGCAGCCTGCGGGGACAGGGAATCGGTGTCTCCTTCGCCCGCGTGCCGATCGGAAAATCACTCCGCTAGTTGTTCCCGCCGCCTCCTCCTCGACCGAAGTTGGCCTGCAAGAGGTGCGTCAGCGTGTGGACGTAACGCAGCACGCCGTTCTCGACACGGAACAGATGCGTGTCGGGCGCTCCGCTGCCGCCGTTCGGGCTGCCGGCTCCGAACGTGCAGAACACGACGACCGAACCGATCGTCTCGTCCACGACGAAGCGGCGGTTCGCGATGTTGACGCCGCTCGGGACGCCCACGGCGCATGTGTCGTCGTCGGATCCGGTGCCGGTATACATCCCGCCCTCGGTGCGGACACAGGGGTAGCCCCATGGAACGTTGTCCGTATTGCCTTCGAGGAATGCATCGAGGTAGGCGTTGGCGGCGGCGACGAGCGTCCCCCGCGAATCGCGCTCGCTTTCGGGAAGCGTCCCCCAGTCTTCGCTGGAGGAATACCGGAGGTAGTTGTCGGCGTTGAAGAGCCAGTAGCCCGTCGTCGTCCAGAGGATCTCGAGC
>CAZTTI010000278.1:0-5547 GCA_964615925.1 uncultured Solibacteraceae bacterium | reverse complement strand
CAATCGAGGATGACGGCGAATGCATCGCCGGGACCCTGTCCGGTCTGGAACAGCGCATGAATCGAACGGGCCAGAACGCTGCCGAGCAAGAGACCCGCCGCTCCACCAATCGAGGCCAGCATGCCGCTTTCGACCAGATTCTGGCGGGCCAGGCGCCGGCGGCCGGCTCCCAGCGCCAGGCGGACGGCGGACTCCCGCCGTCTCTTCACCGACCGCGACAGCAGCAGGTTCGCCACATTGGCGCAGACGATCAAGAGCAGGACGCCGACCAGCAGCATGAGGATCCAGAGCGCTTGCGACACGTTGTCGAGTACGCTTTGCCGCCCCGTCCAAGACAACCCGCCCCCGGCCGGGAGGGCGATCAATTCCAGCCCGTCCTCGATTTCCGTACCGGTCGTCTCGGCCACGAGATTCCTGAACAACGGGGTCGCCGCGTCCGCAGCGGCCGAGCCGGACACGCCGGGGACCACACGCGCCAACATGCTCACCGACCAATATGTTGAAGGGCTGTACGGCGGAGGAGCCTGGATCTGGAAGAAGGGGTGGGTGGCCAACGGCTGATAGACATCGATCCATTCCCCGCGATTGAGGCCGAAAAAACCGGGAGACGCGACGCCGACAATCCGCGCGGGCTCGTCGTTGATCCGGACCAGGCGCCCGATGACGTCCGGGTCGCCCCCGAGGCGGCCCGACCAGAAACGGTGACTGACGACGACCGCCAGCGCGGCGCCCGGGCCGTCTTCCTCTTCGACAAACGATCGTCCCAGTAGAGGCGGAACGCCGAGGGCGTCGAAGAAGTTCCAGCTGACGAAGTGCCTCCGCACCTGTTGGGCCGGCGCTCCGGAAGGGGCCGAGATGGCGACCTCGTCCGAGGTCCCAAGGACGCCAATGAGCGAAGCGAATACGGTTTGTTCCTCGGCAAAGCCGCGCAAGACGGGTTCGGATACCATGGCCCCCTGCAGTCGGTCACCCAGGGTGGGAGCGCGCATCAGGATGCCGGCGCCCGCGGGCATCCCGTCGTTCTGCCATTCCAGTTGAATCAACTGATCCGGGTCGGCGACGGGAAGCGGCCGCAGGACGGCCGCGTCGATCAGGCTGAAGATGGCGGTATTTGCGCCCAGACCGATGGTGAGCGAGGCGATGACCGCGAGAGAGAAGCCGGGCGAGTTCCGCATCTGCCGCAAGCCGTAGCGGATGTCCTGCAGGATGGATTCGAGCCAGCGAAATCCCCAGGCCTCGTGAGTAAATTCTCGAAGCCGGGCGGCGCTGCCGAACTCGCGGCGCGCGGCGTTCCTGGCTTCATCGTGAGGCATCCCCCTCTCGATGTTCGCGTCGATCTCCATCTGGAGATGCGCGGCGAGCTCTTCGCCCAGGTCGCGCGCATGGGAATCCCGCCGGAAAAGGTATCGGATTCTGGCCCAGAGTTCCCGCATGGTTCTAGCCCTCGGCGGCAAGCACGCGCCGCATCGCCTCGGCGAAGCGCTCCCACTTCGACGTTGCAGCGGAGAGCTGTTTTCGGCCGGCCGGCGTCAGGCGGTAATACCGCGCGCGACGTCCGTTCGGCGACGTCTTCCACTCGGCTTTGACCCAGCCCCGTTGCAGCGCGCGTTGAAGCGCCGGATAGAGCGAACCGTTGTCGACGATGAAGGTCTCATCGGAATGTTGCTTGAGAAACTGCGAGATCCCGTACGCGTGGTTCGGGCCGATGGAAAGGCTTCGCAGGATCAGCACCTCCAGGGTGCCTTGCAGGAATTCCAGTCGTTCAGATAGATGATCTACCGTAGTCATGCTACCTACGATCGGCCCGCACGGCCCGAATTGTCAAGCGAATACTTCGAGCCGTGTTAAACCATCCCGCGCATTCGATGTCGAAGCGTGAGGGCACGTTTGCCGTTAATATGGTTTCGCCAATGAAGTGCTTTCGCTCACTCGTTCCCGTGGTCGGACTGGTGGCTCTGGCTGCAGGCCCGCGTGCTTTCGCGGCGTTGCAGGACTCCGATCCCTTCGACACGCCCACGCTGAGTGTCTCGACCCGTCTGGTCCAGGTCGACGTGATCGTCCGGGCCGACGACGGTCCGGTCGAGGGCCTCTCGGCCGCGGACTTCGTGATTTATGACGACGGCGAGCGGCGCGAGATCGTGACGTTCGACGTCCTCCGGACCGCAGCCGGGGACGCCGGGGCGATTGCGGCAGCTCCACTTCCTCCGGGTGTCATCACCAACATCCCACGGAGTGCGGGCCCGGCCCGGCAAAACGCGTCGGTCCTGCTCATCGATCGCCTCAATACACGAACGCTCGACCAGATCAAGGTGCAGGACCAGGCCGCGAAGTTCATCGCGTCGCTCGATGGGAGCCAGTCGGTGGCCATCTACGAACTGGGCATCGGTCTCCGGCTCGTCCAGGATTACACCCATGATCCTGCCGTCCTCCTGGCGGCGCTCCAAGCAACCGATCCTCGCGCTTCCGGAGCATTGGACGCGTCGTTCGGGCAGGGCGCGGCCGGCGGTCTCGAGGCGAGTCGCGGCGATGCGGGTCTGGATCTGGAACTGGTGCGTGCGCAGGGCCAGGGGGCCAGTCCGCTGGATCGGGGGAACGTGGACCTGGATCAACTGGTCGCGCAATATTTCCTGAACGACCGTGTTCGTTCGACCGCGGACGCGCTGGAGGTGATCGCGCGGGCGATGGAGGGAATGTCGGCGCGCAAGAGCCTGATCTGGGTGGCGGGGCGTTTCCCGTTCTCGTTTGACCCGTCGGCGCACTTCACCGAAGCCGAGGCTTCAGCCTCGACCCGCCGGCAGTTGGAGAAGGCCGGCCGCGCAATCACCGATGCGAACATCGCCGTGTATCCCATCAGCGCCGTCGGGTTGCTGGCGCCGGAATTCAACCAGCCACGGTTCTCGCCGTACACGACCCCGGGGACACGAGGCCCGGGTGTGTTTCTTCCTGGCGGCGAGGAAAATGCCTTCCGGTACCGGCGGCAGTTTTCCACCGACCAGGCCCGCCTGGAGACCGAACCCGACAGCACCCACGTCATGAATCACATTGCCGGGGTGACCGGCGGCGAGGCGTTTTATTCGACCAATGGGATCGCGGAGGCGATGACGGCGGCGCTGGACGCCGCCGCGGTGGTCTATACGCTGGGCTTTACACCGGGCGACCGCCTCGATGCCGATTTCCACGAGCTGCGCGTCGAGGTGATGCGGGACGGCGTGGACGTCCGGCATCGCGCGGGTTACTACGGGTTTGCCAGCGCAGCCGGGGACGGCACGGATTCCGAGCCGATCGCCAATCTGGTCCGGAGCCCGATCAACGCGACCGGGATCGAGTTGGTAGCGGTCGACCAGCCCTTGTTCGGCGAAGAGACGCGTTACGTGACGCGGCTCGTCATCAATCCGGACGATCTCGACCTGGAATACCGGGATTCTTTCTGGAGGGGTGCGATCGAGGTGGCGACCTTCACCGTCGACTCCACCGTGACCCAACCGGAGGTCGACGTCGGGAGCATCGAGATCCGGCTCTCCGATGGGGATTTCGCCCGGTACCGCGAATCGGGTTACGAGGTGTTCCGGTTCGTCAACGGATCAGGCCGGACAGGGTACCTCCGTGTGGTCGTCCGCAGCGGATCGAATCAGGCGGCCGGGTCGTTGTGGATTCCGTTGAACTGAGGACGTCGGGAACCCGCAACCGGGACCGTCACCGTAACGTCACGTTCCGCTATCCGATCTGCAACCGCTCCTCCTTATCGTTGCGACTTCGAAGTAGTCGGAAACGAACGATATGGAGGAGAGCCCATGAAGAAGGTCTTGTGTGCCGGCGGCCTCATTGCCGGTCTTGCCGTCAGCTTGTCCACCGGCGCTCATGCGCAATCGATCTCCCTGGAGTTGTTGGGGCGGTACACCACCGGATTGGCGGATATCGACGAGGATGTGTCTTCGGGTGAGACCGTCGCCTTGCGCGGGGACAAGATGTACGTGACGAACGCGGATGATCGTTCACTCGACATCGTTGACGTCTCTGACCCGGCGGCACCCGAGCTCATGAAGCGAGTCGATCTCGGCGCCTACGGCGCGAGCGTCAACAGCGTCGACGTGTCGTCGAGGAATCTCATCGCGGTGGCCATCGCGGCAGCGCCCAAGACCGATCCGGGAAGGGTGGTTTTTCTGACCCCGGGGGGGCAGGTCATTCGCACGGCGACGGTGGGTGCGAACCCGGACATGGTCGTGTTCACCCCCGACGGTCGGCGATTGCTCGTCGCCAACGAGGGCGAGCCGGATTGTTATCTGGACGACGACTGCACGGACCCCGTCGGCTCGATCAGCGTCATCGACGTCATTCCGATGAAGCCCAACCTGACCGTGAACACGATTGGCTTCGGTGATGTCAACATTCCACTCAATGAAATCCGGATCTACGGCCCCGGAGCCACTCCCGCCCAGGATCTCGAGCCCGAATACATTGCCGTCAGCGACGACGGACAGACGGCATGGGTGTCGCTGCAGGAAAACAACGCCATCGCCCGGCTCGATCTGAAGTCGCTGGCGGTCACCGACCTCTTTCCGTTGGGATACAAGGACCACGGCGCCCCCGGAAACGGCCTCGATACGAACGACGACGATGAAGTGATCGACATCCGGACCTGGAGCAACGTCCTGGGCATGTACCAGCCGGACGCCATCGCCCAGTTCGAGGTCGACGGTGCGACGTACCTCGTGTCCGCCAACGAGGGAGACGCGCGCGAGTATGACGGCTTCGAGGAAGAGGAACGCGCTGAGGATCTGGCCGGCGGCCTCAACCCGGGTGCATTGAAAGACGCCGCGTCGGATGACGAAGAACTTGGGCGTCTCAACGCGACGAACACACCGCCGAACGGAGATTTGAACAACCTCTACGCATTCGGCGCGCGGTCATTTTCGATCTGGAACGGCACGAACGGGGCGCAGGTCTGGGACTCTGGCGACCAGTTGGAGCAGATTACGGCGGACGAGCTGAAAGATTACTTCAACAGCAGCAACACGAACAACGAACTCGACAACCGTTCGGACAACAAGGGGCCGGAGCCGGAAGGCGTGGCCGTCGGGGCGGTTGGCGGCCGGAGGTACGCCTTCGTCGGTCTCGAGCGCATCGGCGGCGTTATGGTGTTCGAAGTGACCGACCCGGGATCTCCGGAATTCGCCCAATACTTCGTGACTCGCGAGTTTGATCCGGACCCCATCGGCCCCGACAGCGGTCCGGAGATCATCCGCTTCATCGAGGCGAAGAACAGCCCGACCGGCGCCCCCCTGCTCGCGGTGGCGCACGAGATCACGGGGACGGTGATCCTTGTTGGCCTGACGCCGAACCCGTAGCCGGCTTGGTGCTCGCCGCACCCAGGGCGGTCGACGCCGTATAATCAGGGTGTCCAAGAAGTCGAGGCCGCCCATGGGAATTACACAAGTCACCGTCACCGTGCGCAACCCGGCGCGGCCGCGCAAGGCCTGGGAAGCGCTGTTCCTCGTGGACACCGGCGCCGTCGACTGCCTGGTCCCGGGCAGGCACCTCCGGGAACTC
>CAZTTI010000277.1:0-7392 GCA_964615925.1 uncultured Solibacteraceae bacterium | reverse complement strand
GCGGCGGCGTTTCGAGCGCTTGCGGACGATCCGGAACGGGCGGCCGCACTCCGCCGCCGCGCCGAAGAGCGTGTCGCCGGACGGTACGATATCGGCCTGACCGTCCCCCGGACCGTGGAGTTCTACGAAGAGCTGATAGAGAGACGCATGGACTGAATCACGGTTCTGTTCTGGGCGGCGTCTTTCCTCAAGATTTCCCCTCAGCGGTTTTTTCGGGCCGCATAGGCGAACGCGAGGAAGTATTTTCTCCAAGCGTCGGCCGATGTATCGAAAGCGCCGGTTCCCTGGATGAAATCGATGAGGGCTTCGCGAACGCGCGCCAGCTCTCGCAGGCGTCCTCTCTGGCGATTGGCGTCCATCGTCAGATCGATCAATTCCAATGCGCGTATCAGGGCGCTTTCGCTGTACTCCGGCCGGCCTTTCTCACGCCAGTTGAGGGATCGTCCCACCTCGCTGCCGATGTTCGCCATCTGCTCGATGAAGGACAGTTCGCGCCAGCGTCCCGCGGCGAGATCCTTGTGTTGGGCGCTCACCGTGAAATCCTCCTCCCGACGACTTCACGAATCGTTCTCTGGATGCCGGAATCGTCAACTCCGCGGCTCCTGTTTCCCTGCGATGGACGCAGGTTGATCGTCGAGTCGAATTCCAGGAACGCCTCGTCGTCTTCCAGATCCGGATAGAAGTTGACGCCCCAGAGACTGCGTTGGTCGGAACCGGATTCCAGGAGCAAGGCTTCCAGATCGGCATGCAGCTCTGCGTCCAGCGCGACGACTTCGCGATCGACGTCGACAACGGCCTTGACCATGTCGCCGAACAGTGCCGCCGCCATCGTCTTCAGCTCGCCGATAGATATGGAGTCCGTCACGATCTTCATGGGACCAAGAGTATAGCGGCGTTGCGCAGCATAGCGGCGGCAGGAAGCTCGAGCGGACGACTCGATCGGAAGATATGATAGGGAGACGTTGCAGGGTCGAAAACAGAGCCCCGGCTCGTTCGATTTGGGAGAAGCCGATGAAGACATGGTTCGTTGAGAGGGAAGGAAGATTCAGCCGGTACCTGGAACGCGCGATCCGAGTGGGGCTCCTCGCGAGCCTGACCGCCCTCGCCCCGGGCGCCGCGCTCGGCCAGGACACACCGGTCACCGGCGAAGACATCGCCGCCGCCGAACCGGAAGAGTGGCTGACGTACGGACGGGACTACGCCGAAACCCACCATAGTCCGCTCGATGCGATCGACGCCACCAACGTCGACCGGCTGGGTCTGGTCTGGTCCGTCGAGGTGGGCTCGGACAGCCGCATCGAAGCCACCCCTCTCATCGCGGACGGGATTATCTACGGGACCACGACCTGGAGCAAGGTGTTCGCGATCAACGCGCAGACCGGAGAGCTCCGTTGGGAGTGGGATCCGGGGCTCGTCCGGGGCGGTTACGCGGCCGGAGGCCCGAGCATCTGTTGCGGTCCGGTCAATCGCGGTGTGGCGCTCTGGGGGGACAATGTCTACGCCGGACTGCTCGACGGGCGGCTCGTCGCGCTCGATCGCCGGGACGGTTCGGTGGAATGGGCGGTCCAGACAACGCCGATCGACACCGACTACAGCATCACCGGGGCGCCGCGCGTCATCGACGGCAAGGTCATCATCGGCAACGCGGGCGCCGAGTTCGGCGTTCGCGGATACGTGACCGCCTACGACGCCGAGACCGGTGAAGAGGTCTGGCGCTTCTACACCGTTCCGGGGAATCCGGCCGACGGTTTCGAGAACGAGGCGATGGAACGAGCCGCCGAGACGTGGACCGGCGAGTGGTGGATCTATGGCGGCGGCGGGACCGTCTGGGACGGCATGGCCTACGATCCTGAAGCCGATCTGCTCTACATCGGCGTGGGCAACGGCTCGCCGTGGAACCGCGACATCCGTAGCCCGGGCGGCGGCGACAACCTCTACCTGACGTCGATCGTCGCGCTCCGGCCCGACTCGGGCGAGATGGTCTGGTATTACCAGACGTCTCCGGGTGAAGACTGGGACTACACCGCGGTCCAGCCCCTGATGCTCGCCGATCTCGAGATCGACGGCGACCCGCGCCAGGTCATCATGCAGGCCCCGAAAAACGGCTTTTTCTACGTGCTGGACCGCCTGACCGGCGAGCTGATATCCGCCGAATCTTACGTTCCGGTGACCTGGGCCGAGCGGATCGACCTGGAGACCGGCCGCCCGGTCGAGACGCCCGAGGCCCGCTACGACGCCGAAGGCGCGATGCTCGAACCCGGGCCGGCCGGCGCCCACAACTGGCATCCGATGTCGTTCAATCCGGAAACCGGGCTGGTCTACATCCCCGGGCGGCTGACCGCGTTCTACTATTCCCGTCCTCCCGAGTTCGATCCCGAGCGGGGGCGAAGCAATCCCGGCGTCCCCTTCGGCCGCGGCGGCCGCGGCGGCCTGGAGCCGTCACCGGCACAGGAGTTCGTGCTCGCCTGGGACCCGGTGGCCCAGGCGGAACGCTGGAGGTTCGCTCTCGCTGGGGGCCTGCCCACGACGGGCGGCGGTTTCAACATGAACGCGGGAACGCTGTCGACGGCCGGCAATCTGGTCTTCAGCGGCGGCGGGGACGGCATGATGTACGCGTTCCACGCCGAAACCGGTGAGGCGCTCTGGTCCTTCGAGCTGTATCCAAACATCGCGACGCCGATCACCTACGAGTTGGACGGCCGGCAGTACGTGTCGGTGCTCTCGGGCAACGGCGGCAACAATTCCGCGCCCGGGCGGTTGTACACGTTCGCGTTGGACGGAACCGAGCCGATGCCGGCGATCGAGCCCTGATCAGCTACCGGACTCCGCCTCGAGGAACAGGGGCAAGGAACAGGGGAAGACGGGCTCAGAACGTGTGCCCGGAGCGAAGCCAGAATCGCGTTCCCTCGCTGCTCACGCCCACGTCCACGCCGAAGAAGACGCGGTCTCCGAAACCGAAGCGAAAGCCCCCGCCCCCGGCGCCGCGCAGGTCATCGAGTCCGAGGTCGGAAATCGCCGGTTCGACGCGGCCGGCGTCGACGAAGGCGATGCCGGTGAGAAAGCCGAAGAAATCATGCCGGTACTCCAGATTGAAGAGCAGGGAACTGCCCGACCGGAACCGGTACTGGTGGTAGCCGCGTACCGTATCGGTGCCGCCGATGCCTGGCTGGAGGAAGATCGGAACCTGGTGTCCGTCGACTTCGCGGGTGGCCACAAGCTGGGCCCGCCCCGCGAGGCGGCGTCCGGGGCCGAGACCGAGAAAACGCCGGTACTCGACGGCATAGCGGTCGAAGCTGAAGTCCCCTTCGACGCGGTCGGCAAAGCGCGTCCAGGCGAATCGCGCCAGGTCGCCGGCGGACGGGTTCTCGCGGTTGTTCCGCCGGTCGAGATCGACCTCCACGCCCCCGAGCCAGTAGTCCGGCGCTGTTCCGAGCCCTGGCGCCGAATCCTCGGAGAACAGCGTTTCGGTGGAGGGGTAGTCATCCGACTTTCCCGGACCGACATTCGTTCGCGTCACTCCGGCGACACCGGCGACGCGAAGGCCATTGCGCCAATGGAGTCCGGCGGTGAAAGAGAGAGAGACGTCCTCGAGCCGATAGTTGGTTCGCCAGGACCTCGAAGTGTCGGGGCCGAGTCCCCAGAAATCGTCTTCGGGATAGTTCCGGTAACGAAAACGGATCTCGGAGAAGAAATCATGGGTCGCCGGGGGAGGGGATTCGAGCGAGATCTCGACCTGTTCGTATTTTCGAACCGATGCCAGGAAGCGTGCCCGCGCGTCGAAGGGCCCGATCGTCCGGTACCGCAGCAGTTCGAATCCGGCCGTGAAGCCGGAATCGGCGGGCAACCCACCGACGATGGGTGTGATCTCGACCTGTGCCAGGCTGGTTCCGGCGAGGGTAAAGAGGGCAAGCGCGTTGAGAGCCAACGCCATTAGAAACTGTTCTCTTCTCATCGCCCCCGCGTTGCAAAGAGAACCAGAGCGACGCCTTCTCCCGATCGTTCGTCCGCCGGGATGTCTTCGACGCTCATCGGCATGATCCCGACGTAGCTCGGGATCAGCTCGAACCGGCCGATGATGTATTCGCGGATCGCGACCGCGCGGTCCCTGGCGAGCAGGAGATCCTCGGGTGTGTCGCTCTGGGCGTAGGTCTCGATCATCAACGGATCTTCTTTGGAGTAGCGCGCGAACTCGGTCATGACGACATTGATGCGCTCGCGGCCGGCGTCGGTCGGCACGCCCATGCGGTCGGTTTCGAAGAATCCAGCGGGATCCATTCGCCGGGCGATCCTCTGCTTGTCCGGGAGGAAGCGGCCGTCTCTGTACTCTTCCACGCTCACGGCATCGATGCTGTAGAAGCCCCGGTCATCGAAGAACCCGCGGAAGAACCAGTTGCGTTTGAGCGCTTCGGTGTTGTCGACCATGTTTTCCATGGCGCGGTTCGTATTGTCGAGCGTGCGCCGCACGTCGGCCATGAGGCCGTCCGGCCCGCCGGTCCCTTCGAAAGTGGCGATGAGTTCCGATGCCCGCTCGGTGAATTCGGCGGCCTCGCGGGTCAGATCCTCGATGTTCGCGCCGACGCTGTCGATTCTCTGGCTGAGATCGAGCTCCCGGAAATCGGCGGTGATCGCCCGGAAGTCGTCGGTCATCGCGCGCATGTTGGCGACGGTCTCCTCGGCTTCCTGCATCGCCGCTCTCATGTCGTCGTAGAGCGACTGATCGGTGATCAAGTGGCCGATCGTTCCCTGTCCGGCCCGGACGTCCTCGATGATTCCGTTGATGTTTGTCGCGATGGTCTCGCCGGTGTTCGTAATTCCCTGGACTTCGCTCCCGATCTGGTCGATCACACTGGTCGTCTCGCGGTTGAGCTCGAGCAGGGCGTCAACCGTGCGATTGATTCCGCTCCGGACGTCTTCGACGGCGGCATTGCCCGATTCGGCCAGCTCGTGGATCCGGTCGATCAGATCACCCACTTCGATCGGCTCCCGGCTCAGAATCGTCGAGCCCGGTTCGGCCGGAGCGGCCTCGGGGCTTCCCGGGGCGACCTGGAGAAACTTGTTGCCGACCAGACCGTCGGACTGAATCGTCGCCACCGAATCCTCACGGAGGATCGCTTGCAGATTCGAGGTGACCCGAAACCGGATCCGAAACGGATCCCCGGCTGTAGAGGGAACGTTGACGCTCAGCACCTCGCCGGAATCGGCTCCGGCGACCCTCACGATCGCACCCCGGGCAAGCCCACTGACGTTCATGAAATTGGCTTCGAGCTCGATGCTGTCGGAGAAAAGCTGCCGGCGGTCCCCGATCCAGAAGAGACCCACAGCGAAGAGCAACACTCCGAAAACAACGAAAACACCGACGAGCACGCGTTGTCCCGAATTCATCTAGCCTCCCGTCGCCGTCATGAAACGTTTGACCGTGTCGTTCGCGCTTTCGCCGAACTCCACCGAACTCCCGCTCTCGACGATTTTTCCACCTTCGATCAGAGCCAGCGTGTCCCCCACTCGCTGGGCGCTCGGAATATTGTGGGTCACGATCACCATCGTGGTTCCCTGGCTTTGCTTCCGGCGCAGGAGCAGGTCGTCGATCTCCGCGGCCGTGATCGGATCGAGACCGCTCGACGGTTCGTCGACGAGGAGGATGGGTGGGTCCAGCGCGAGCGCGCGCGCCAGACCCACACGCTTGCGCATGCCGCCGGAGAGATCCGTGGGCATCTTGTCGTAATCGGCCTCCAGCCCGACCTGGTCGAGCAATTCCATTGCCCGCTGCCTGATCTCGTCTTCGGTCATCCCGGTGTGCCAACGAAGGGGGAAGGCCACGTTTTCGCCCACCGTGATCGAGTCGAATAACGCCGAGTACTGGAACAGGAACCCCATTCTCTTCCGTACCCCGGAAAGCTCCCGGCTCCCGAGGCCCGTGATCGGTTCGCCTTCCACGTAGATCTCTCCCGAATCCGGTTTGATCAGACCGATCATGTGCTTCAGCGTGAGGCTCTTGCCGCTTCCACTCCTTCCAAGGAGGCAGAATGCCTGACCGCGGGACACTTCGAACGAGATCTCGTCGAGAATCGTCCGGCCTCCGAAGGACTTGGAGATGCGCTCGAAACGGATCGCGGTGTCGCCTGTCATGCGCCGGCTCCGGGGAAGAGAAAGAATATGGCTTTGACGATGACGACGTTGCTCGCGATGACGAAGATCGAGCTCATGACGACGCTGCGCGTCGCCGCCTGCCCGACGCCAGCGGTCCCGCCTTGGGTGTAGTATCCCTGGTAGCAGGCGACGGTGCTGATGATGAAACCGAAGATGACCGTCTTCATGGTGGCCGGAAGATAATCTTCGAACCCGATCAGCAGGAACGCGCGGTCGTAGTAAAGATCGAGGGACATCCCGCTGATGGAGAACTCCGCCACCCATCCGCCGAAGATCCCGGCGAAGTTCATCACCGTTGTCAGGATCGGCAGGACGAACATCGAAGCCAGTACCCTTGTGACCACCAGGTGTTTGAACGAGTCGATCGCAAGGCTCTCCAGGGCGTCGATCTGCTCGGTGACGCGCATGGCTCCCAATTCGGCGCCGATTCCGGCCCCGACGCGGCCGGCGAAGAGGAGCGCGGCCACGAGCGGACCCGTTTCCTTGATCATCGCGAGCCCGAGACCGGTGGGGATCAGCGACTCGGCTCCGAACCGCTCGAGTGAGGCGCGCGTATGCATCGACATGACCGCGCCGACGGCGAAGCCGGCTGCGGCGATGAGGGGGAGGGAACGGTACCCCACCTCGTAGATCTGACGGATCGTTTCCTCGACGTGAAACGGACGCCGGACAGCCGAGCCTAGACTTCGAAGCCCGAAGGCGGCGTTGTCCCCGATAGCGCCGAGAACGCCCTCAATCCCGGCCCGGATGTCGGTCACCATGCACGCATCCCCATGGAAACACCCATGAAGGGACTATACCGCTTCATCGGCATGCTCGTCGCGCCACTGGCGAAACGATTCTTCCGTGTCACGCTGGCCCTGAATTGGATTTCGTGCTGCTCCGGAAGGGCAGACCCTGGATGGCGATCGAGGTCAAAAAGGAAAGGAGGACGTGCTCCTTCCGTCCATCCATGGCTCCAGGTGGCTCTTCACGACTGAACCGTGTTTCCCCGCCTTTGTGCACTTTTGAACAGTCTTTAACGCACGTATCAGTAATACTGCCCCACTCCATGGCGCTTATCTGGATTGACGAACCCGAGATCCTGTAGAGGATCCTGTAATGGACGCAAAGAGGAGATGTACCGGCGGGCTGGCGGACCGACGAGTCGGAGCCCCGACTCCGTAGCGGAAACACGAGAGACCGATGAAGAAGTTCCCAGCCGGACCGATCGCGCTTCTTGTTCTCGCGCTGCTCGGCCCGCTG